>NZ_JBFAGS010000025.1:55507-65147 GCF_040653835.1 Micromonospora sp. NPDC050980
GCGAACGAAAGGCAGGCACGGCGCATGAGTGGCGAGGAGATCCTGGTCGGCTACGACGGCTCGACCGACGCGTCGGTGGCCCTGGACTGGGCGCTGGACGAAGCGGGCCGTTCCGGCCGGCCGGTGCGGCTGGCGTACGTCTTCGAGTGGTTGACCGTGGCCGGCTGGGTCGGCCCCGGCGTGGCCCCGGGGATCTGGCCGGACGAGACCGCCCGGCGCCAGGTCGAGGAGCTGGTGGGCAAGGCGGCGGCGGACGCCGCCGCCGAGCGGCCCGGCGTCACCGTGCGCGGCGAGGTGTTCGACGGGCCGCCCGCGCTGGTGTTGCAGGAACGTTCCGCCGAGGCGGGCATGCTGGTGCTGGGCAGCCGCGGGCACGGCGGCTTCGGTGGGCTGCTCGCCGGCTCCACCGCGGTCTCCGTCACCGCGCACGCCCACTGCCCGGTGGTGGTGGTCCGCGACGGGCAGGCCGCCACGTCCGGGCCGGTGGTGGTCGGTTCGGACGGCTCCGACTCGGCCCTGCGGGCGCTCGGCTTCGCCATGGAGCGCGCCGCCCAGCGGGACGTGCCGCTGCGGGTGCTGCGGGTGTGGTCGCCGCCGGGCGGGTCGCCCGCGGACTTCGACCCGGAGGACGTCGCCGCGAAGCAGCGGACCGCCGTCGAGGCGGAGCTGGCCCCGTGGCGAGAGACCTTCCCCGACGTTCCGGTCGAGATCTCGGCGGTCCCCGGCAGCGCGGCGTCGCTGCTGGTGGAGGCGAGCCGGTCGGCGCAGCTCGTGGTGGTGGGCAGCCGGGGCCGGGGTGGGCTGCGCGGGATGCTGCTCGGCTCGGTCAGCCAGCAGCTCATCCAGCACGCCCACTGCCCCGTCGCCGTCGTCCGGGAGTAAGGAAGGGCCCCCTCTTAACGCATTCGGTATAGAGGGGGCCCCTTCTAACGCCCCACGGGCCCGTCGACGGGGTTGAGCGAGAAGTAGTCCTCCTCCTCCTGGGCCAGGTGCAGGCGCAGCACCGCGTCCAGTCCGTAGAGCGCGGCCAGCAGGTCGGGCACCTCCTCGGCGGGCACCCGGCCGTCCACGGCCGCCAGGTGCCCGCCGATCCGCTCCACCAGCCGGACGATCTCCACGTGCGCCCGGCTCATCGTCGAGGTCGCCTCGTCGCTGCCGAGCGGGCCGGCCAGGGCCGGGTAGAGCTGCCGGTCCTCGGCCTGCTCGTGCGGCAGCACCTCGTCGACCAGGCGGCGGTGCACGTCGCGCAGCGCCGGCCCGCACGCCGGGTCGTCCGGGCGGGTCGCCACCAGATCCGCGGTGTCCCGCAGCCGGGCCAGCACGTCGCGTACGCCGCCGTGCTCGCGTTCGTAGCGATCCAGCAGCTCCCGGGTGTGCGGGGGGACCTCGCGTCGCCGCAGGCCACCACCGAGGGCGCGCAACGCGTTGAGGATCACCAGCACGTCGATGCCCTCCTGGAGGAACGCGCCGGCCACCGGCGGCAGCCGACCGGCGGCGGCCACCAGCATCGCTAGCACCGCCAGCCCCATGCCCACCGTGGCGCTCTGCACCGCGATGCGGCGGGCGTACCGGGCGATCTCGACGGCGTCGGCGAGCCGGTCCAGCCGGTCCACGGTCAGCACCGCGTCGGCGACGTCGGCGGAGGCGGTCGCCCCGGTCGCGCCCATCGCCACCCCCACGTGCGCCTCGGCCAGCGCCGGGGCGTCGTTGACCCCGTCGCCGACCATCACGGTCACCGCCCGCGCCGACTCCGCGCGTACCCGATCGGCCTTCTCCCCCGGCGAGCAGCGCGCGATCACGTCGTCCACGCCCACCACCTGCGCCACCTGCCGGGCCGTGCGCGGCCGGTCGCCGGTCACCATGACCAGCCGGGCCAGTCCGGCCTCGCGCAGCCGGCGCACGGTCCGCCGGGCGTCCGGGCGGACCGGGTCCTCCAGCAGGATCGCGCCGAGCGGCCCGTGCTCGTCGCTGACCCAGACCGTGGAGCGGCCGGACAGCTCGGCCCGCTCGCGCGCCCGGTCCGCCCACGGCGGCGGCTCGCCGTCGAGCTGTCCGACCCGCACCAGGCGGCCGTCCACCCGCCCGGTCACCCCGCGCCCCGGCTCCTCGGTCACCCCGGTCGGCTCGGCGAGCGGCAACCCGCGCTCGCGGGCCTGCCGGACCAGCGCGGCGGCCAGCACGTGCGGCGAGAGCTGCTCGACGGAGGCGGCCAGCCGCAGCACCTCGTCCCGGTCGCCGCCGGGCGCCACCACGGTCTCCGCGGCGCGGGGCCGCCCGGCGGTGAGCGTGCCGGTCTTGTCCAGCAGCAGGGTCCGGGCCCGGCCCAGCTGCTCCAGCGACCCGCCGTCGCGCACCAGCACGCCCCGGCGGGCCACCCGGGACAGCCCGGACACCACGGCGATCGGGGTGGCCAGCAGCAACGGGCACGGGGTGGCCACCACCAGCACCGCCACCGCCCGCACGAACTCGCCGGACAGCAGCCACGCCAGGCCGGCGAGCAGCAGGGTGAACGGCACGAACGCGGCGGCGTACCGGTCGGCGAGCCGCACCATCGGCGCCTTGCGCGCGGTGGCGTCGGCGGCCAGCCGCACGATGCCCGCGTACGTGCTGTCCGCCGCGTTCCGGTTGGCCCGCAACCCGAACCCGGTGCCGGCGTTGACCACGCCGCTGGCCACCTGCTCCCCGGCGGCGCGGCCGACCAGGCGGGACTCACCGGTCACCACCGACTCGTCGAGCGTGGCCGGCTCCTCGACCGTGCCGTCCACCGGCACCACGTCGCCGGGGCCGACCACCAGCCGGTCACCGGCCGCCACCCGGTCCACCGGGACCAGCTCGATCCCGCCGTCCGGCCTGCGCCGCCGGGCCTGCCGGGGCGCACGTTCCAGCAGCGCCCGCAGGTCGCGGGTGGCCCGGCGGCGGGCGAACTCCTCCAACGCCCGCCCGGTGGCGACCATCACCGCGATCACGGCGCCGGCCAGGTACTCCCGCACCAGCAGGGCGCCGAGCAGGGCCAGCACGGCGATCACGTCCACCCCGAACTGCCGGCGCCACAGCTGGCGCAGCACCGCCCAGGTGGCCGGCGCCAGGGCCACCACGGTGACCGCGGCCCAGATCAGCCCGGCCACGCCCCGCGCCCCGGCGAACCACAGCGCGGCGCCGCCCAGCACGGCCAGCGTGAGCAGCGCCAGTGGGGCCCACTCGGCGGTCACCGCCCGCCGGGCCCGGACCGGCCGTTCGGGTACGCATTCGCGCGGTTCGGTTTCCACGTGCGGATCGTCTCAGTGTCGAAGCGGCACAGGTAGGGCGAACGCGGGTAATCCGGGAGGCCGAAGGACCCGTGCGTCCGCCCCGGACATGCCCGAGGATGGAGCGGCAACGCCCACCCGGCCGTCCCGGGGGTGGGGCACGATGGGGAAAGACAGGAAAGGTCGTGACGATGAGCCACGAGAAGCCGGCTACCGATCGCCCGCTGACCACCGCGCTCGCGGAGGCCGCCGGCACGGCCGGCCACGCCCCGTCGGTGCACAACACCCAGCCGTGGCACTGGACCGTCCTCCCCGACGCGCTGGAACTGCGGGTCGTCAGGGAACGGCACCTCAGCGCCATGGACCCGGAAGGCCGACTGCTGGTGGTGAGCTGCGGCGCCGCGCTGCACCACGCCCGGGTGGCGCTGGCCGCCGAGGGCTGGGCCCCGCAGGTGGAACGCCTGCCCGACCCGCACCAGCCCGACCTGATGGCCCGGATCACCGGGCTGCGCCACACCGGCGCCGACCCGGACGCCATGCGCCTCGTGCAGTGCATGCAGGTGCGGCACACCGACCGGCGGCCGGTCAGCGACGAGCAGATCCCCGACGCCGCGCTCGGCGCCATCGACCGGGCCGCCACCGGTGCGGGGGTGAACCTGCAACTGCTCGACGACATGCAGAAGATCGAGCTGGCCGGCGCCGCGCAGCAGGCCGCCGCCGTCGAGGCGGACAGCCCGGATCTGCGCGAGGAACTGGCCTACTGGATCAACCGGGCCGGCACCGGCACCGGCCTGCCGCCCGAGGTGCTGCCCGACCAGCCGGCACAGACCACCGTGCCGGGCCGTGACTTCGGCCACCCCGGCTCGCTGCCGATCGGCCCCGGCCACGACAAGGCCGCCGTCTACGCCATCCTCTGGGGCGCCGAGGACGAGCCGCCGAGCTGGCTGCGTGCCGGCGAGGCGCTCTCCGCCGCCTGGCTCGAAGCCACCCGGCACGGGGTGTCAGTGGTGCCGCTGTCCGGCGTGGTGGAGGTCGACGGCACCCGCGAGGTGCTGCGGCAGATGCTGGCCGGCCTCGGCCACCCCTACCTGAGCATGCGGCTCGGCGTGGCCGACCCGGAGCACGCCGGCCCGCCGCACACCCCGCGGCTGGACGCCGCGCAGACCGTCGACACCTCCGCGATCCGCGACCACCTGGCCTGACGGTCTCGTCGCGGTGCGCCACCGGGCGATAACATCGCCCGGTGGTCGCCGCACCGAACCCCCGCCACGAACACGTCGCCCCGTCGCTCGGGCTGCCCCCGCTGTCCCGGGTCCGCCTCGACGAGCTGCTCCAGGAGATGCTCGACCGGGTCGGCGAGGTGGTCACCAGCCGGGAACGGCTGCGCGCGCTGCTCGACGCCGTGGTCGGCATCGGCTCCGACCTCGACCTGCGCAGCACCTTGCAGCGGATCGTGCAGTCGGCGTGCGAGCTGGCCGGCGCCCGCTACGGCGCGCTCGGCGTGATCGGCCCCGACCGGATGCTGCACGACTTCATCGTCCACGGCATCGACGCCGAGCAGCACGCGCGCATCGGTGAGCTGCCGCACGGGCGTGGCGTGCTCGGCCTGCTCATCGACGAGCCGAAACCGCTGCGCATGCCCGACATCACCCGGCACCCCCGGTCGTACGGCTTCCCGCCCAACCACCCGCCGATGCACAGCTTCCTCGGCGTGCCGGTGCGCATCCGCGACCACGTGTGGGGCAACCTCTACCTGGCCGAGAAGCAGGGCGCCGCCGAGTTCACCGACGACGACGAGGAGATCGTGACCGCGCTCGCCGCCGCCGCCGGCGTGGCGATCGAGAACGCCCGCCTCTACGCGCTGGCGCACCGCCGCGAACGCTGGCTCGCCGCCGCCGCGGAGATCACCTCGGTGCTGCTGGGCGAGGTGCGCCGCACCGACGCGCTGTCCCTGGTGGCCCGCCGCGCCCGCGAGGTCGCCGAGGCGGAGCTGGCGCTGGTCCTGCTCTACGACGAGGACGAGGCACAGTTCACCGTCGAGGTGGTCGACGGCGCCGACCCGATCGCCCGGGAACTGGTCGGCGCGGTCCTGCCGGCCGCCGAGACCAGCTTCGCCGGCTCGGCCACCGACCGCCGACACGAACAGGTCGACGACCTCGCCACGGCGGCGCCCTGGCCGCGCCCGGTGGTCGCCGGGCCGGCGGTGGTCTCCCCGCTCGCCGCCGCCGACACGCTGCACGGCGTGCTCGTGATCGCGCACCGCCCCGACCACGGCCCCGCCGCCGACGACGATCTCGCGCTGCTCGCCAGCTTCGCCGGGCAGGCCGCGCTGGCCATGGAACGGGCCCGCGGGCAGGAGGAACGGGAGCTGCTGGTCGTCCTGGAGGACCGCGAGCGGATCGCCCGCGACCTGCACGACGTGGTGATCCAACGGCTCTTCGCCACCGGCCTGCAACTGCAGAGCGGGGCGATGAACGCCCGGCCCGAGACGGCCAAGCGCATCAACCAGGCGGTCGACGACCTGGACGCCACCATCCGCGACATCCGCCGCACCATCTTCGAGCTGCGCACGCCGATGAGCGCCGCGCTGCGCACCGAGATCCGGGAAGCGATCGAGGTGGCGGCCGAGTCGCTGGGCCACCGTCCCGACCTGGAGCTGGTCGGCCCGATCGACAGCGCCGTCGGCGACGAGCTGCGTCCCGAACTGGTCGCCGTGCTGCGCGAGGCGCTCTCCAACGCGGTACGCCACGCGCACGCCGACCGGGTGGCGGTGCGGGTGGCGGTGGACGCCGGCCGCGTCGACGTGACGGTCACCGACGACGGGGTCGGCTGCGACCCGGAGGCGGCCCGCAGCGGCCTGGTCAACCTGCGTGAGCGCGCCGAACGACTCGGCGGCGGGTTCACCCTGCGCCGGGTCGAGCCGCACGGCACCGAGCTGCGCTGGAGCGCCCCGCTCGACTGAGCCGCCCGGAGGTCAGTGGGCCTTGCCGAGCAGTCGGGTGGCCAGCACCGCGGCCTGGGTCCGCCGTTCCAGACCGAGCTTCGCCAGCACGCTGGAGACGTAGTTCTTCACCGTCTTCTCCGCCAGGAACATCTTGCCGGCGATCTCGCGGTTGGTGAGCCCCTCCGCGACGTACTCCAGGATCCGCCGCTCCTGCTCGGTGAGGGACTTCAGCTCCCGCGGCTGCTCCACGCCGCTGCGGATGCGCTCCAGCACCCGGGTGGTGATCGCCGGGTCGAGCAGCGACTGCCCGGCCGCCACCCGGCGCACCGCGTCCACCAGGTCGGTGCCGCGGATCTGCTTGAGCACGTAGCCAGCCGCGCCGGCCATGATGGCCGCGAACAACGCCTCGTCGTCCTCGTACGAGGTGAGGATCAGCCCCTTGATCGACGAGTCGACGGCACGGACGTCCCGGCAGACGTCGATGCCGTTGCCGTCGGGCAGCCGGGCGTCGAGGATCGCCACGTCGGGGCGGAGCGCGGGAATCCGCCGTGTCGCCTCCTGGGCCAGGCCGGACTCGCCGACCACCTCGATGTCGCCGCTGCTGGTCAGCAGGTCGGCCAGGCCACGACGGACGACCTCGTGGTCGTCGAGCAGGAATACCCGGATCATCCGTCCTTTCTACCCGCCGTGCCGGTGCCTCCGCACGGGTCGAAGGTCCCGTCCCTCGCGCGCCGGCACGGGACGAACGGTCCCGCCCAGGTGGGGACCTCCGGCCCTGAACGCGCCCCGGCCCGGTGACGCACCGTGGGGGTGGACCGACGGGGAGCCGGCGACGCACGGAGGGAGCACGACCATGACGAGCGGATACACCGTCTCGCAGCTGCGGGCCGCGGTCGCCGACGCGGTACGCGCGCCGTCGCTGCACAACAGCCAACCGTGGCGGTTCCGGCTGCGCGACGGCGGCATCGAGGTCGGCGTCGACCCGCTGCGCGGGCTGCCGGCCACCGACCCGACCGGCTGGGGCGCGCGGATCGCCTGCGGGGCGGCGCTGTTCAACCTGCGGCTGGCGCTCGCCGTGGCGGGCACCCCGGCCACGGTACGGCTGCGCCCCTACCCGGCCGACCCGGACGTGGTGGCCCGGCTCACGCCCGACGTGCCACGCCGGCCCACCCCGACCGAGCAGAGCCTGTACGGGGCGATCGTCCACCGGTTCAGCAACCGGGCACCGTTCTGGCCGGACCCGGTGCCGGCCGAGGCCCGCTGGCGGCTCGGCGAGGCGGCCCGGGCCGAGCAGTGCTGGCTGGAACTGGTCATCGGCACCAGCGCCGTCAACGCGCTCGCGGAGGTCGCCCGCAGCGCCCACCGCGTCCTGGAACGCGACCCCGCGTACGTGGCCGAGCGGTTCGAGTGGATCCGCTCCGAGCCCGCACCGGACGGGGTGCCCGCCTCCGCCGGCGGGCCGCAGAGCGAGCCGCAGGACCTGCTGCCGCAACGCGGCTTCGGCGGGCGCAACCGCGCCCCCGGCCGGGACTTCGAACCGGAGCCGCTGGTCGCCGTGCTCGGCACCCCCGGCAACACCGGCACCGACCAGGTCGTCGCCGGGCAGGCGCTGCAACGGGTGCTGCTCACCGCCACCGACGCCGGACTCGGCGTGTCGATGCTCTCCCAGCCGATCGAGGTGCCGGCGGCGCGGGAGGCGCTCCGGCTGTCGCTGGGCCGTTTCGGCACCCCGCAGATGGTGATGCGGATCGGGTACGGGCAACCGGGGCGTGCCACCCCGCGCCGCCCGGTCGACGAGGTGCTCGACCTGCCGGTCGTACCGGCCTGACCCGTCCGCCGGCCGGCATCGGCGCGGGGCGGCCGGCACGGTGTGCCGTGGGATCGGCCGCCGCCCGGCGGTCAGGCCGGCAGCGCGGCCAGCAGCGCCGCCTCCCGCTCCGGCGCGAGCCCCACCGGCACGCGCGCCGGCCGCCCCGCCCGCGCCGGCACCCGGCCCACCTCGCGCAGCCACCGCCAGGTGTCCGCCACCGTCTCGGTGATCGGCCGGCAGGCCAGCCCCGCCGCGTACGCCCGCTCGACGTCCCGCTCCTGCAACCAGCGGTACTCGTGCCCGCGCGGGATCCAGATCGGCAGGTCGTTCCACGGCTCCACCCCGGCGGCCAGGATCGGCTCCGGCTCCACCCAGCGCAGCGCCGCCGCAGACCCGGTCACCGCCACCACCGCCTCGAGCAGTCCGCCCATCGTCGTGTGCCCGCTGCGACCGACCACGTTGTACGCCCCGCCGGCACCCTCCGCGCCCCGGTCCAACAGCCAGCTCGCCAGGTCGCGGACGTCGACGTACTGCACCGGGAGGTCCGGCGGGCCGGGCGCCAGCACCTCGCCGCCCCGGGCGGCCCGGCGCAGCCACCAGGGCAGCCGTCCGATGTCTTCCCCCGGCCCGAGGATCAGCCCGGCCCGGACCAGCAACGCCCGGTCCCCGAACACCGCCACGGCGGCCCGCTCCCCACCGGCCTTGTTGCGCGCGTAGTCGCCGTCGCCCGCGTCCGGCTCCGCCGCGACCGTGCGCGCCTCCTCCCCGGTGCCCAGGCCGACCGGTGGGGCGTAGACCGAGCCGCTGGAGACGTAGACGTAGTGCGGCGCCGCGTCGGCCACCGCCCGCGCCGCGTCCCGCACCGCCCGGGGCGCCCCGTCCCAGGTGTCCACCACCAGGTCCCACTCGCCGCCGGCCAGCGCGGCCAACCCGCCGGGCGCGTCCCGGTCACCCCGCAACCGGTGTACGCCGGGCGGCGCCTCCCCGCTCACCCCCCGGTTGAAGACGGTCACCGCCCAGCCCCGGCGTACCGCCTCCGCCACCACCGCCCCGCCGACGAACCCCGTCCCACCCAGCATCAACAGTCGCATGCACCCCACCCTGCCCCCGCCGACCCGTGCACGGACCCCTTGTTCACGGTCAGCGGATCTGCCCCCGGCAGAAGCCCCGTTGATCTTGCCGCCGGCCTGGGATATGCCCGTTTCACCCCGTTTCCGCAGGAGCTGGCAGATCCGCGGCGTTCGAGTCACCGGGCCGAGACCCGTGCTGGGCTGTCCCGCGTCCCCGAAGCGGACCCGGTGCAACGCGGTGAGCGTCTGCGAGGGCTTGGGGCACCCACGGCAACCCACGCACAGGGGTCGGCGGGCCGTGAGTGTCTGGGCGGCCCCGAGACACCCATGGCGCTCCACTCGCGCGGTCGGCGGGCGGTGGGCGGAACGTGGTGGGTGTCTGGGCGGCCCCGAGACACCCATAGCGCTCCACTCGAGCGGTCGGCGGGCGACGGGGTGGAACGTGGTGGGTGCGGGGCGTGGGGCACCCGTGGCGGTTCAGGGTTGAGTGGCGGTCTGCGTAGGTGCGGGCGGGCGGTGGTGTCGTGCTGGATGGTCCGGGGCGGGGTGGGATGTCCGGTTCGGCGGTGGT
>NZ_JBFAGS010000026.1:0-64008 GCF_040653835.1 Micromonospora sp. NPDC050980
CCGCCCAGTCCTCCACGCTCAGCACCTCCCGATGCTTCAGGAGGTGGTCCCGATTCAGCCGGAACCACATGGTCAGTTTTCAGGCGGAACCGACATCGCCGCCTCCCGACTACGCCGTCGCACCCTGAACGCCCACCGGTGCAGGACCTTACCACGCTAGTTGTCCGTTTCACCCGAGTTGCGCTGCCACAAGATTTAACTGGAGTCGCGCGTTTGCCCATGGCTGCTAAACTCTAGATTTGTGGCAAACTTTGACGCATGAACGGCCCCACTGAGCAGGAATTGCTGACCGCCGCGTTCGACCAGTTCACCGAGCTGATCACGGACGACGACATGAAGGTTAACCGCCGGACCTTCGAGGACGGCGACGCAGGACACGACGCCATGTGGGAGATCCAGGCGGCGAACTACCACTGCACGCTCATCGTCCAGGCGTTCAGGCGCTTCATCCCGCGCGATGTTGACCGTGTGCTAGGCGGGAACCATCGGCTCATGCGCCGGGTCGTCCGAGAACCGATCATCGTCGTCGCGCCCTGGCTCAGCCCGCGTTCAAGGGAAGTGCTCCGCGAGCGGGACATCAACTACATCGACCTCACCGGCAATGTGCTAGTCCGGATCCCGCGGCCAGCGATTCACATCAGGCTCGATGGCGCCCAGCAGGACCCGAACCCGCCGGCGAAGCCGCCCGTCCGGCTCAAAGGTCCCGGCAGCAACGCTCTGGTGCGCGTGCTCACCGACTTCGCACCGCCGTATCGGCTCGTGGATCTCGCTGCGGCCAGTGGCCTCAGCAACGCGTACGTCTCGCGCACTCTGACCGCACTCGTCGACGACCGCCTGGTCGAGCGCGACCCGGGCAGCAAGGCTGTCACCCGCGTCGACTGGCGAGAACTGCTGCGTGCCCGAGCGCAGCACTACAACCTGCTCAAGAGCAACCGTAGCCAGACCTATATCGCACGAACCGGCGTCCCATCGCTGCTGCGGAGGCTCAGCAACGATGACCAGGCCGTCATCACCGGCAGCTATGCCGCAAACGAGTACGTGCAGATTGCCGCCCCGACGCAGCTCGCCCTCTACGTCCCCGACATCGCCGCGACCGCCTCCCGGTTTGAGCTCATGCCCACACAGCAGGGCGCCAACGTCATCCTGCTCACCGCAGCCGACGCATCTCAACTGGCCCGTTCACGCATGGCCGAAGACGGTACATTCCACGTTGGACTATCGCAGCTCGTCTTGGATTGCCTGGCGGGCAACGGCCGTCTCCCAGAGGAGGGCGAGGCACTACTGGACTGGATGTCGGGCGATCCCGCGGCCTGGCGCCAAGACCATCTGCCCAAGCCGGTGTAGCGTCGGTGGGTGACCGCGCCCGATCCCCTCGTGTACGTGGCTGCCCGCCGCGTCCTCCTCAACGCCCTGGACGCTCTTGGCGAGCACCGCGCCGCCGTTGTACTGGTGGGCGCGCAGGCGATCTACCTGCAGGCGGGCGAGGCGGACCTGGAGGTCAGCGTCGCCCCGTTCACCGCCGACGCTGACCTGAGCATCGATCCGGCCAGGCTCGGCCCCGACCCGCGCATCGCCGAAGCGATGACCGAAGCAGGCTTCACCCTCAAGGTGAAGACCGACAACGGCGGCATCGAACCGGGCACGTGGCTGGCACCCGCAAAGATCGAAAAAGAGACCGTGTTCGTCCCCGTCGACCTCCTCGTTCCCGAAGCGCTCGCACCCGGACGAGGCAAACGCGACGCCCGGCTGCCCGACCACGGAAAGAACGCCACCCGCTGGACGCCAGGACTCGAAGCGACCATCGTCGACAACACTGAGATGACGGTCGGCAGCCTCGAACCAGACCTCGACACCCGGCAAGCCACGATCAGAGTGGCGGGCCCCGCAGCTCTTCTGGTCGCCAAGAGCCACAAGATCGCTGACCGGCTGACTGACGGCGACCGCGGTCGCGCGCATCGCGTCAAGCCCAAGGACTGCGCCGATGTCATCCGGCTGATGCGGGCTCCCACACCGCCGGACGCCGTCGGCACCCGTCTGGCCGAACTCGCCATGAACCCCATATGTGGCGCCAGCGTCACCGCCGGCGTCGACCGCTTAGTCGCGCAGTTCAGCGGGCCAAGCAGCCCTGGCGTCGATCTCGCAGTCACGGCGCTAGCCGGAGCGCTTCCCGAGGAATTGCTGCGTGGGCTAGCCCCCATCTACGTTGAGACGATGCTCCGCGCCTATCGGCAGCGTTCTTTAGAATCTTGCTCCCAGGTATCGAGTAGTTGATCAAAGCATCCAGTTCGGGCCCCGGTCGGTGCCGATGGGGCTCCCGCTGCGGCGATGGTCTTCGGATTAGAAGGTTAGGGGTTCGAGTCCCTTCGGGCGCACCGAACGTGACCAGGGAAGATAGCTGACCGGCTGGGGCTGGCCCGGGTTCGGCGGCGAGTGCTGCGGACAGTGCTGTGGTGAAAGCGCCTTGGACATCTCGGCCAGTTCCCGGGTCGGCATCAACGAAGCCCGCCGGTTCTTCTCGATAAGCGTCGCCGAAGTCGTGTCGACCAGCCGTAATGTCATGGTTGGCTTGTTGCAGCCAGGGCCACCGGTTACCACCATATGCCGATGCCGCGCCAGCGCGGACTCCACCGACTCCACCAGCGCACCGGGGTCCGCGTCTCGCTGGGACGAGCCATCTGGCATGGGTGGCTGCCGGACGTATGCGTCGGCGAGGTCGACCTGTGCGGTGCGGGACAGCCGGTAGGGGAAGCTGCGGCCGGCAGCCACCTGGGCGCGCAACAGTGCGGCGGCACTCGCGCCCTCCACGCTGCTGATCATTCGCGGGAGCTCCGGCAGCGGGAAGACCACGACCGCCCGCGGGGTACGCCACCGCTTCGAACGCGGTGCGGCGCGGCACCTTTCCGTATAGGGAGGTGCCGCGTCGCGTCGCGATCGGTGAGTCTCAGTCCTTTAGCGCCTCGGGCACGACCGGTAGGACGTACTCCTCGGCAAGCTTCGCCAGGTGCAGTGGAAGGGGCCGCGCTAGCGGCGGGTAGTCGTCGTGGAAGCGGAGTTGGTGGGTGAGGGCCGCCCAGGTCGCGGGCGAGTCCGGCTTGCCGTCCACGACGCCGGCGTCGGCCAGCACCTTCTCTGAGAGGCAGCCGAGGACGACGAGTTCGAGGTACTGGGGGTTCCGCCCGACCACAGACGGACCCTTTGGCCATGATGGGTGCGGGCCGAGCTTCATCAGCCCCTTGTGAACCTTTCCCGCGCTCGCCGGCTTGTCGGTGATGCTGACGAAGACCCGGTTCCCGGCCGCCGCGTCCTCCGCAGCCCAGAGTCCGCTGGCCAGGCCGGCCACCGCGTCGTCCGCCGCCGGCGCGTACCACTGGGGCGTCTCCTCCCGTCCCGCGCCGTCGCGGGTAAGGACGAAGCGGAGATCGGGACCATAGGCGGCCAGCCGTTGTGGTTCGTCGGCGGAGAAGCCGATTCTGTCGACGGTGAGTGAGGGGTTGCGGAGCCACCGCCAGGCGCTGCGGAGGTTGCCCGCGTTCGCCAGCAGTAGCGTCGGTCGGTGGCGAGCCTGGTAGAGGACGGAACGGATCTGCCGCTCGATGTCCTCGCGTTGTTCGTCCGGGGAGAGGGCCTGCGGCTTGGCGTGTTCGTCGCTCTCCGTGTCCCGAACTTCGACCGACTCCACCCGCTGAGCGAGTCGCAGCAGCAGCACGGGGTAAGGTACCCACTCCCGGCTTAATTCGTCCCACCCGCAGACACGGTGGTGGTCGTCGTGCGGCCGGATCAGCAGCGCTACCAGCTTCTGCCCCGCCCGCCTGGTCGGCCCGTTGGCGCGTCGGCGCACTACCCACAGCGCCAGGTACTGGACGGCCTGCGGCACCCCGTCGCTGACTCGAGGGCTGGGGATGGTCGTCGCGCCGAGCTGCCGCAGGCCGTCCAGCCATGCGGCACGCGCCCGCATGCTGACGTCAGCCGTGGCGTCGGTCGGCACGGTGATGAACTGGCTGAGTCGGCCGGTGTCGGCAAGGCCCAAGCGGACCGCGAACTTGGGGTCAGAGTCCTGAGCGGTGAACCGCTGCTCCCCACCGATCTCGACGATGGCGAGCCCAGGTGGCCCGGACCGTTGGCGCAGCCGCGCCGCGACAGCGACCCGGCGCGCGCGAAGTGCCTCGTCGAAGGCGCCGGACCGCGTCACTCCCGCCCGCCGGGAGACGTCGAGCGGCGCCCCGAGCGCCCCGAGCTCAGCGGTACGCACGCACACCCGTAGGCCATCAAACCGCCACTCCTGGTCCGGCTGAGTGCTGGCAACGTCGGTCGGAAAGCCGAGCAACTCGGCGAGTTCGGACAGGAGCGCGTGCCGGGTCTCCGGGAACTGCCAGAGGAGATCCACACCTAGGGGCTCGTCGGCGAGGCTTGTCTTCAGTGCCTCGCGGCGGGCGGCGACGGCTTTCCGCACCGCCTCGGCGTGACCGGCCGGATTGGTCTTCGCGGCAGGCTTGGAGATCAGGGTGGGCTTGTTGGCCTCGCGAACCCTGTGCAGTTCGGGTGCCCGGCGGAACAGTGGCCGAAGCCCTTCCTCGACCCACCCGTCGATGAGTGACCGCTCGCCGGAGAGCAGCCCGGTCTCAACCCCGTGGGTCCCGTACCGGTTCTGGTGCACGATCCCAGCCGAGATCCCGCCCCGGCCTTTTATCCAGGTCGGGGCCTGCGCGACTACCTCGTCCGCCCTCGGATAGGTCCGGACGATGTCAAGGTCGGGCAGAAGACCTGCCACACTGTGGTCCCGCCAGTCGATGCGCCGCCGGTCCCGGCTCCACCCCACGCGGTTGGCAATCAGCCGAGACGTTCCCTTCTCGGTGAGGTCGGACCAGGGAAGCGGAACATCGAGGAGGACCCGAGCCGTCTGGTTGTGCGACATATCCGTCCCGGAGGTCATCCACCGGCGAATCCCGGACGACACATGCACCCGGTACGTCGGCACGAACGGCACGGTCTGCACCGTGATGGTCAGGACGGCTGAGTAGAACCAGGTGCGACGGTTCGTCACGAATTCCTGCGGTGGCCACGACACCAACTCGGCCCCCTGCTCCCGGTCGACCACCCGGAACCACAGGTCGCGCCCGACGCCGGGTAGGCGCAGCGGGCGTGCCGCGAGCCGGGCCGCCAGGATCTCCGGCACCAGTGCGTATAACTGACGCGAGGGATCCGCCGTGCCTTCCGGCGAGGGCTGGACGGTGGTCAGGTCGACCTGCGCCACGTCCCACTCGGGGATGCCCTTGTGGGCCGTCTCCACGACGTCGGCCAGGCGCTGCTGGTGCTCATCGGGAATCGGAAAGCCTGTGACCCAGGAGGAGATCACGGGCCGGATCACGTCGGCGGGTACCGGCTCGCGCGCGTAAATCCACGGCACTGTGGCGTCGCTTCCAGCACCGCGCCCGGTCGCCGTCACGCCCGGGGCAACCGCGCGGAACAGCCCGTTGAGTTGGCGCAACGGCAGTCCGACATGGTTCTGCCTGCGCTTCCAGCCGAGGCGATACACCTCTTCGAGGCCTGTGCGCCAGCGCTCGACGAACCGGATGACGTGGTACTGCTCCAGCCAGGGGCCGGCCGCGGGATCGGGCTCGTAGGCGGTGGGGCGAATCAGCGTATACACGTTTCGTTCTTCTCCTCAGTTGGCGGGAGGAACCGGTCAAGGGCGTCCCAGAGAGGCCGGTACAGCGACTGGACAATGTCCCGGTCGAGCGGTGAGACCTCGCTGTCCGTAAGGAAGTACGGCGCCAGCACCTCGGCGATGCTGTACAAGAGGCTGGTTTCGGCAGTGTCCGGAAGCTTTGTCCCACCCCCCAGGTTCGGCATGAACGCGGCGTCGACGAAGACCACTCGGGCGTGCACGCCGCCGCGGACGAGGCGGCCGATGACCTGCCAGATCAGTACGAGCATGTCCCAGGTGACCGCCGGCCGGTCCTCCTTGAGTCGGCTCCACGCCAGGGAACGACGTAGCACCCGGTACCACGTCTGCCTTGCCTGTCGGCGTACCTCCCGCGCTCCGGCGCTAAGCGTGGCGGCGCTGCGTACCCAGTCGTCGAACTCGCCGGAGTCGATCGACCTGATCATCCAGTCGTTGACGGCGTGGACCGCGAGGCCGATGTCGTCCGGACGCGGATTCGGCCGCGCGAGGAAGTAGACGGTGCCGATCGCGGCCTGGCCGTCGCTGTTCAGGATGTTGTGTCCCCGTTCAACGGCGAGCAACGGTGCGACGAGGACCTCCGCGGATGTGTTTCTCAGGGTGTCCACGTCGCCACGACGCAGAATCCCGGCGTGTTGCTCGTCGTCGTCGAAGGGGTCCGTGTCGAACTCTTCATCGAAGTCGTCGGCCACCAGGCGCAGCACCCGGCCCCGCCACCGGTTTCCGAGGGTGTGCAGGGTGTCGGCGACGGCCCCGGCCTCGTCGTAACTGCCAACCAGGAGCAGCAGGTGACGGCGAGCCTCCGGTAGCCTCAGCAACTCCTTCTCCAGCATGCTGGCTTCCCCGTCTTGCGTCTCACCGAGCCGGAGCGCCATCTGAGTGAGAATCTGTGTTCGCGCCTCCGGTCTCGCGCCGGACACGCGGAGCTGCGGAGCGTCCTCCCCGAGCAGCTCAAGCCGGATCTCCGTGCCGGCCACCAGGGCCTCGAACTCTTCGGGGTCCGGCTTGAGGAGCACGCCGACCGGAAATCGGAGGTGGTAACGACTGGATTTCCCGGCCCAGCTACTGCCGGACATGAGGAGTACGTTCGTCGGCGGCCTGCCGTCGGCCAGTGGGATGTCGGGCATCGCGTGCAGCAGTTCCCGGCCAATGCCGTTGCACCGGAAGTACCGGAGCTCGCCGCTGCGGACACCGCCCGAGTCCGGGCCGTTCACCAGGAACTGGAAGCCGAGAACATTGCCCATGGGCGCTTCCGGAATGACCGGCCCGTAGGACAAGGGGCTGCGATACATCTCGTTGAAGCCGAGCTTCAGTGTCGCCTCAACGCGAGGCCACATGGCGTTCATCAGTGACAGCTTCGATTCCAGTGCGGCGAGCAGCAGCGTGAATTCGAAGCGGCGTGTCCATTCGGACAACCAGTCGTCCGGGCTCTGCGGCGGCTTCGCCCTCTTCCGGCGCGGCGCTTCAGACGCCTTCTCGAAAACGCACTGCTTGTCGGCGAGGAATGGCGGCAGGTTGAACAGATCGACCACGAACGCGACGAGCCGCAGGCGGGTGTGTTCCTGGTAGCTCGTGTGCAGCAGCTCGGTGACCAGGTCGACCAAGCCTCTGCGCAACTCCGGACGCCGGTCTCCGAGCGGGTTGTCCCGGAACTCGTCGAGCCGTTGCTCAAGCTCCACGCGGTCCGGCTCGCCAGCCTCCGGGTAGCGTTCGTCGAGGAGTTGGAGCTGGAGTGTCCAGGCGTTGAAGTATCCGATCCGCACCCAGGTGCGTAGTGCGTGGTCACCAACCAGCATCGCGTACAGGCGATCCGTCGCTGCCGTGATCGTGTTGACGGCGGCGTTCCAGACCTCGACGTCGCGGTTCGAAAGTTGCAGACGCTCTCCGTCGGCCAGCTCACGGATCTTGTGAGCGTTGAGCTCGTCGAGCAGGGAACGGTCACCTACTCCGGCGACCAGTTTCGTAGCCGGCGCGAACATCCGGTCCAGCTGCATCTGGACCCGGTCCGCCTCGTCCACGATGACGAGGTCACTACGTCGGCAGGCTAACTCGAGGTAGTGCAGGTGCTCGGCGTTCTGCACGCGGGGTACCGCAGCGTCGATCAGACTCGGCGGCGTGGCGACCCAGACGTGGGCGTCCACGAGTTCCCGGGCGCCATGGTGGCGGGGGCACCCCGACCAGTATGGGCAGGCATGCCTCTTCCCGGACCGGCCGCTCTCCTCTTCGCGTCGCTCTCGTCGGGACCGCCCCTGAAGCCGGGCGCACGGCGCGGCACCGTAGGGAAGTATGTCGTCATCCTCGGGGAGCAGCGCATTGATCGCACAGGACGTGCTCAGATAAGTGAAGCTCGGGTCGGTGTGACTCAGGATGTTCTGCTCTCCCCGGCTGGCCAACCGGCGGTGCAGCCGCTGCGCGTGCCGTTCCCGACCAGACGCGCCGATGATCGGGGCGGCAGTGCGACCCGCCGTCAGGTAGGTGTTGTAGAGGCTCACCAGTTTGAGCGACTCGGCCACGTCACCCACAACCACCGTGATGCAGAAACCGTGCCGGTTCACGAGGTACACGGTGATCACGTCGCGCAGCGTGCTCTTTCCGGCACCGACAATGCCGAGCAGGTGCTGCACCCCGGCGACGGAGAACTCCTCGTCCGGCGCGAATGCTCCACCGGAACTGGTGAACAGGTGCGTACGCGACAGCCTGTCCACCCAGTTCTGGGACAGAATTTCGTCCATCTCCGCTGCGGTCTCCAGCAGGTCCCGCCAGCGCAGGCAGATCGGCGCGCCACCACCTGCCGGAAGAAGGCCGAGGTCGTGTGCTGTCGGAGCCGGCATGTTCCCCGTTCCGGACAGCCGGATGGTCACCGAGTGGCGGCCGACGGGGAACTCGGCCGGGCCGTCTCCCGCCACCGGCATTTCCGTGCGCCTGAACGGTGGCGCACACCTCAGTAGGAGGTCGTAGGTGTCCCAGCGGTCCGGCGCGAAGGCAGACAGTCGCTCGGTCGCCGGGCGCGAGATGTCCGGCACGTCGTAGCCGCGTAGGGAGGGATCAGTCTGGTCGTACGAGCGCAGTGCCTCCTCCCAGGCGGTCTTGCGGCGAAGTGTCCAGAGGCTATAGCGGGCAACGCGGAGCATCTGCTCACCCTGTTGATCCGCGACCAGCCCCCGGGCGTGGGCGAAGGGGTAGCCGCTGAACAGCACCCAGGCGTCCGTGGCGGGGGATTCCGGGGCCAGGTGTTGCTGGAGACGAAGCCCCAGCTCCACCTCGCAGAGCCTGACCAACTCTCTCGACCGCAGCTCGCCCGCCTGGCGCAGTGCCTGGATGACCGGGGCGAACCCTTGCGCCGTGCTACGCATGCTGCGGTGCTCCTTCCGATGCGGCAGTTTGTGTGGTCACCACGACGTCGAGTTCCGGGGGCAGCGCGTCACGCACCGACTTCAGGAGTGCGGGGCGCGCCCGCGCCAGATGATCGGGGATAACGGCCAGCAGATCGGAGCGTCCGCTCAGCTGGGCGGCCAGCAGCAGTGGCTCCACCCTGTCGAACACCTGCACGTTGCTCCGGCCAAGGACTGGCTCGCTGAGCTGGTACGCGCCGAGCTCGCCGGGAAGAAGCGTTCCAGTCACGCCGCGCTCCGCGAGCCGTCGCATGACCGCTCGCTCCGTCCGCCCTGGCAGTGACAGAAACAGGCGCAGCGGGAAATCGAGCACCCGCACCTTGCCCTTCTTGTAATCCGGGCCCGGAGCCGGCCCCCGTTCGCAGATCTCGCCTTCGCACCAGGCGATGCGCCCGTGCTCCACGGTGGCGAGAAGACCGCACGTCGGGCAGGTGGTCAGTCCGCCGTGGGCGTAAGCCGATACCGGAGGTCGGTAAAGATCCTGTACGAGCTTCCAGATCTGGGGCTTCCAGGACGTGCCACGTGTGTCGTCATTGGTGATGGCGACCCGGTCGATCAGGAAGTCCCGGCATTGTGTGAAGAGCGCCGGCGTGGAGGCGGCCTGCGCGAACTCGTCCAGCTTGCGCACGACACTCTGTTCGGCGGAGTTGCCCGACCCGTATGCGGCGAGTTCCGCGCACGAGCGGGTCGGAAGGCGTCGCCGTAGATCGAGCAGGGTCACCTCGGCACTGAGGAACCCCGGCAGGGCGGAGGACGGCCAGCGGGCACCCAGGGGAGCAGTGCACCAGGCGATGAGTTCGGGGACGCTGGACGGTGGTGTGCGCCCCTCACGCAGGCAGGCGAGCACGATCCGGTCCAGCACGCGCTGTATCGACGGTGGATAGGGAAGGTCCAGTGAGCCCCGCCGGGCGGCATCGCCCAGATCGATGAGGCCGCGGGCGAGCTGCGGCAGAATTGTAAGATTAGCGCGCCCGTGCAGGTCCGCATGGATCACCGCGCCCGTCCCGGCATGATCGGCCCCGCCCCGGCGGGGGTGCCTGGGCCTGACGGGCACCAGCGGGCGACCTCGCACCGTGCGCACTGCGGGCCAGGGGACGGCAGGAACCGGTCGTCGGCGTGCCAGGCGCGGACGTGATCCGTGAGGGCACGGCTCGCGGCTGCGCGGACCTCGGCGGTGAACGGGTCGATGATGACCAAGTCCGGTCCGCCGGGACGCAGCGTCTCCAACTCGACCCGACCATGCCCGCCACCCAACCGTCCGGCACCGATCAGCGCTACGGCTAGGGCCAGCTGCGGGTATTCCACCAGCGGGTCGCGGTTCCGTCGGCGGTCGCTACCGACGGTCTTCGTCTCACGCCACACCCAGGCGCCGTGCTCCTTGTAGAGCAGGTCGGGCTTCACGAGGACGACGAGGTCGGCGTCGGCGTCGTCGAACACCAGGTCGGGTTCGACGCGTACGTGTGAGGCGTCGTGCACGTGCTGAAGCGGGCAGACCTCCGCGTGGTGCCGGATAAGCTTGCGGCCCAGTGCCAGATCCTCTTCCGACAGCCGACGGCCGTCGTTCTCCCACGTGCGCGGCACGTCGGTGGTGCAAGGCGCGGTGGGCAGGGCGGCGTGCCGGCCTTCGAGGTACGCGTGCACCGCGCGGCCACGCTCGGCCGCCGGACCGTACTCGATGTCGGTGTCGATCGGCAGCCACTGGCGTCGCAGGTACTCCCGGGCCGGGCAGTCGCGGTACTGGCGGGCGTTGGTAGCCGACCAGGTGCGGCGCGGCCGGCTTCGATCCGCGATCCCCAGCAGGCCCGGTGCCCGAAGTAGCGCCGGGCAGCGGGGCGCGAGCGCGCAGCCGGCACAGGTGCCTCCGGGTCGGTACTCGACGTTGTCGACCAGCTCACCCAACGTGGCCTTTCCCTGGGCTTGGTAAAGCCTGAGAGCCGACTCGACGTTGTCGTCGAAAAGCGTCTCCACTGCGCCGTCGACAAGTGCGACCTGCAGGATGCGGACGCGTTCCGGAGGCGGGCCGGGTTCACCGGCGGCGACGACCAGGGCCGCCACGGATATCTCGGCAACCGTCCGCTTTCCGGCCCCCAGGCGATTCTTGATGAGGCGCAGCTCCCGCATCCGCCCATCGGCTGAGGCGTAGCAGCGCCCCCATGCCGTGATCGCATAATCGGTGGCACCGCGATCGTCGCGCCGTGACAGGTGCCGTCGGTACTCCCACTTCTGCAGCACCGGGACCATGGCGTCGTCCGTTTGGCCGAAGGCTCGCAGGTAGGTGCGGACCGCGTGGGCCGTCCACGCGCGGACGCCCTCGTGAACGGGCCGGTTCCGCCCTGCGGCAATTCGCCGGTCCAGCTCCCGGAACGCCTCGTCGACGTCGACTCCCTCGCCCTCGACCATGTCGAGGATCGCCATGAACGGTCCCTGGGCGAAGCTCTCCAGTGCCTCGACCTTGCGCCTCGCCGAACCGGCGGCTGACCGGACTCGGCGTGCCGCCATGGCATCATGGGCGGGACATCGGTGGGCACTCGAGGCCAACATGCTCAGCGATACTTTGATGCCGGCGGTCGCGGCGGTCGGGATTCCTGACATCTGCACGTGACTCATGTCGTTCTCATTCCTCACAGGGGTGTCAGTGCTTCGGGGTGGCGTTGTCATCGACGACCGGTTCCGCGTCGTCCGTCTGGCGGGCGAGGGTGCTTCGGCCGAGGTCTATCGGGCTTGGGACATGGAAAGCGAGCGAGAGGTGGCAATTAAGCTCCAGCCGCCCCGCGGGTTCGAGTCAACCGCCACCTTCGCGCGGGGTGGCGAACTGATCGTCGACGAGGGCGGCCTCGGCGATACGTTGCGTGGCATTCCAGGGGTGCCGGCCCACATCCGACGCGGGTCGCATGGGGAGAGGGCCTACCTGGCGATGGATTTCGTCGACGGAATCCTGCTGCGCGAGCTGATCGAGCGGAGTCGACCGCTCTACACGGAGACCGTTGTCTCGGTGCTCGCGCAGCTCTGCGAGATCCTTTCCGAGGTTCACGGCCGGGGGATCGTGCACCACGACATAAAGCCCGACAACATCATGGTCGGCCACGACGGACGGATCTGGCTGTTCGACTTCGGCATCGTCTCGACCTGTGAGGACGAGGAGTACACCGGTTGTGGCACGCCGGGCTACGCCGCGCCGGAGCAGTATCACCGGCAGCACCACCAGCCCCAGGTCGATGTCTACAGTCTCGGCGCAATGCTGTTCGAAATGAGCGCGCTGCGGTTGCCCTACCAGGAACACAGCGGGCGGCCGGAGGAGCAGACCGAACAGTTCCCGCCGGGCTCGTTGACCGGGATGCCGGCCGTGCTGCGGACGCTGGGCACGGCCATGGTCGCCTTCGATCCGGCAGACCGTCCCAAGTCGGTGTCCGACATCCTGGCCAGGCTGCGGCCGTTGCTTCCCACTTCCGGCACCCCACCGCACCCGAAGGCGCCCCGGCCCGACCCCGCCGCCTGGTACCGCGTGCCGTCGGATACACGCTGAGCGCCGTCCCAGCCTCATCGCGGCGACTCCGAGAGGGCGGCGAGCCGGGACTCTGCCTCGTCGGCGGCGACCGGGTCCAGTTCTCGAAGGAGGTCAACCGCCTCCCGAAGCGCGGTGCGGGCCTCCGGGACACGGTTTAACGTGTTCAGCACCTCGGACATCTCCAGAAGCGCCGTCGCCTCCCGGCGGGGATACGTCAACTGGGCGTACCGGTCGGCAGCCGACGCAAAGCTGTCCAGCGCGAAGTGCCCGTCCCGGCGGGCGGTGTGCACGCGCCCGAGATCCATGAAGGTGCTCGCCTGGCTGTTGACGTCGGCGGTCGTCAGGAAGAGCCGCAGTGCCTCCTGGCCGCGCCGCAGTGCGCCCTCGTGGTCACCGAGGTCGAACCGCACCGTGCCGAGTCCCCGGAGGGTGCCGGCTTCGCCCAGGACGTCGCCGAGCCGGCGATATGCAGACAGCGCCAACTCGAACAACTCGGTTGCCGTCTGCGGCTCGCCGCTCTCCCGATGCAGCAGTCCGAGCGAGTGCCGGCTGTGAGCGACGCTGAGCGGGTGGCCCGCTGCCTCACTGAGCGAGATCGCTCGCCGCAGGTCAGCCTTCGCGTTCTCCAGGTCGCCGAGCCCACGGCGGGAGCCGGCCAACATGCGGTACACCATGGCCTGGTCGGCAGGGCCGGCGACGCGGCCGGCAGCGACCGCCGCGTACGACAGGTAGCGCTCGGCGTCGGCGTACCGGTGGGTGCGCCACTGGTAGGTCACCAGCGACATGCTCAACAGCCACGTGTACCGGTCCTCCTGCCGGGCATGGGCCCGCCTGATCGCCGCCGTGACGGTGGCATATTCCGCGTGCAGCCAAGCCATCGCCTCTCGCGAAGAGGCCGGCGCGACGACATCGATGTCGTCCGGACCGGCGATGGGCAGCCCGCGATCCGGGGCGAGCACCCGGTCGCAGGCCCAGGTGTTGCGCAGGAGGAAATCCGAGACCCGGCGGTCGACGCGGTCGTAGTCCTCCGGCCGCATCGCGGCGGTTAGGTCGGCGGCGAAGATCCGTACGAGGTCATGGAAGGCAAACCGGCCGACCGCCGGCTCATCCAGCAGGCTGGCCTCGATCAACTCGTCGATCGCCACGGCCGGCGTGTCTTCGGCGAGAGAGCCGACTGCCCGACGGCTGATGGTGGGGCCGGGGTGGACCGCGAGCCGGGCGAAGAGCTCGGCCGCCGGTGCGCTGAGCGTGCCGTAGGAGCTGCTTAGGGCCGCCCGCACGTTCAGCTCGGCGGATCGGTGTCCGAGCGAGTCCAGGCGTGTCCCCTCTTCCCGCAGCGCCGCCGTGATCTCCTCGAGGGCCTCGGGGGGTCTCGAGCGGGCCTGGGCCGCGACGATCGAGAGTGCGAGCGGTAGTCCGCCGCACAGCGCGACGATCTCGCTGACGTGCTCGGCACCGGCCCGCATCCGCGCGGCACCGAGTTTGCTGGTCAGCAGGGCGACCGCGTCCTCGTGACCGAGCGGGCCGAGCCTGACCTCATGGGCGTGCTCGCGGACGATCATCTGCATGAGACGGTCCCGGCTCGTCACGATGGCTACCGACGAGCCGGTGCCGGGCAGCAGCGGCCGCACCTGATGGACGTCACGGGCGTTGTCGAGCAGCACGATGGTCTTGCGGCGCGCGAGCTCCGTGCGGTATTCCGTGCTCATCCCATCGACAGTTGGGGTGCGGGGCCGGACGCCGAGGTCGTTGAGGATCCGGGCCAGGAGCTGGGCCGGCTGCTCCGGAGACCCGTTGGCCGTGTAGCCGTTGAGATCCACGTAGAGCGTGCCGTCTGGGAAGTCGCCCTCCACCGAAGCCGCCCAGTGTTGCGCGAGCTGCGTCTTCCCGACGCCGGCCATCCCGGTGACCACAGCCAGCCCGGTGTTCGCCGGGGCGTCCGCCAGCAACGCCTCCGACAAAGCGCTGAGCTCCGCCTGCCGTCCCGCAAGGGGTGCCCGGTGGGGCGGAAGCTGGCGCGGTACGCCAGGTTGCGCCGGCTTGGTGACGGAACGGCGGGTCAGCTGGTCGACGTACCTCTCCAGCTTGGCGTCCGGGGCACCGTGCAGTCTCGTCCACTCCTGGTATCGCTGGCGGACCCGCGACGGGCCGTCTGTGCTGGCAAGGAACCGTAGTTCGAGGCTGAGAAGCGGTTGATCCGCTGGCCACCGACGCAGTGCTGGCCGCAGCTCACGGTTGAAGCCCGACGTATCGACCTTCAACAGCTCATCGAGAAGGAGGAAGGTGGCGCGCAGGCGGCTCTGATCGAGGCGCTGCCTCTCGTCGCTCAGGTCCGCGCCAGTGATCTCGCCCAGAGGCTCGCCTCTCCATTCGGCGAGGGCGTCGCGCAAGGTGCCGATCCGGTCCGCGCCCTGCCGAAGTCGGGCCAGTTCGAGCTTGTCCTCGAATCGAAAGTAGTCAACAACAGTCCGGTCGACACGGAGGCTGCAATAGCGCCGCTCATTGCTGTCAGGCATGACGTCCGGGAAGTAACTGCGCAGCTTTCGGCAGCACGAACGCACCCTGGTCGGATTGTAGTCGCCCTTTGGCCAGAGGCGGTCCGCGATGTACTCGTGCGATGCGCGTTGCCCGGGCGCGAGCAGAAGGGTTGCCAGGAGGGCGCGGACCTGCATGGACCTGATCTGAATGCGTCGGTCGCCCTCGAAGGCGTGAAAGTCGCCCAAGAGCTCGAACTGCATGTTTCCCTCCCACCGGTTCATTGCGAGCAGGCACTCACGTCACTGCGCCAGGGAAGCTTCTCATCCCCTCTGGCTTACTGCTCACGCTGCGCTCACGCTCCGATTCGTCCGGGCCGGTCGCTGTGGCAGACTTTTGTCGGCAAAGATCACCACAAGCAGGGAACCCCCGTCTGAGGGGATCCTTGGCGCAGTTGCTCATGTCGGAGGAGTAGATCTTGGAAAAGTCTGTGTGCGGTGCCGTTCGGCCCGGCGATCCTGTCCGCCCGATGTCGGGCGGCGGGCCGGGGCGTACCTATCCGCCGCGCAAGCGACGCGGAGCGAGCAAGCCGCCTATCGCTCCCAAGGCACCGAAGCCCGGGACGCCGCGAAGTCTCGCGCGGCATCGGCGCTACCTCAGCCAGCGGTCCTGGCGGCAGGAGTAGTGAGCGGGGGAGGAGTGCCCTGAGACCAGCCTGGCGCCACTGCCAGCGAGGACATGTCTGAGCCACCCTTCGTCGCCCTGGGTGGCTCGGTGCTCGGAGGGCCTCGTCACGCCATATATGGCTGTAGAAGGACGTGGCCCGCTGTCGGTGGTTACCAGCCGTGATGGTGCTCCGTTGGTGCTCGGATGTTCGGCGTATGACCAGCACGGTTGGAACTAAACCAGCCCAACGCGGCCTGCGCGGCCGCTCCTCACCTTGGAAGATCTACGGATCAGAAGGTTTGGGGTTCGAGTCCCTTCGGGCGCACAAGATCATGAAGGGTCTGAACTGCGGAAACGCGGTTCAGGCCCTTTGTGCTGTCTGGCCCACCTGACGGTGGGTGTCAGGTGGGTGCGACGTGGGTGCAGCCCCGGAGACCGCGTTCTCGTGGGTTTGTTGGGACATGACCTGCGGCTTTGCGGCCTGCTTGCGCTTGGTTGGGCCGGAGCGCCTGTTTTCGGTCTCGCCGGGGCGGGGGCGCTCGTGGTGGGTTTGCGGTCGGGCCGGTTCTTCCGGGCGCTGGCTTTGATCTTCTTGCGGGCGCGGCGGGCGGCGTTGAGGACCAGTTGGGCGGGGGCGTCGGCGCAGCGGCGTTGGATCTGCGGTAGGACGCTGGTGTAGGTGTCGGCGGTGACCACGATGCTGGAGTGCCCGAGGAGGTCCTGCAGCGTTTTGAGGTCGGCGCCGGCTTCATGGGCGAGGGACGCGGCGCCGTGGCGCAGATCGTGCAGGCGTACCGGGGGCAGCCCGGCCCGGCGGACGAGGATCCGGAAGCGGGTGGTGGCGTAGTTCGGGTTGATCGGTTTGCCGTCTGGCCGGGTGAAGACGTCTGGTAGCGCCCTCCCGGGCGGGCGCTCGACGTCGGCGCGGATGAGGGAGCCGACGCGGCAGGCTGGCCATGCGTACGCTGCACCGCGAGGCCAACGACCCACGCCTTCGCGGATGAGAGCTACGACCTCGTCTCCCTGCAGTACGGCTCGTTCCAGCGCACCCCCGAGCAGCGCGGACTACGCAATGTCCTCGACGCCGTGGCCGTCGGCGGGATCCTGCTCGTCGTCGGCCACGACCTGACCTGGCTGCAGCAGCCGTCGGACCCCGGCGAGCAGACCCGCATGTACGACCCGCAGGCGCATGTCGGCATCGCCGAGATCGCCGCCGCCACCACGGCCTCGAAAGACTGGCGCGTCGACGTCAACGAGACCCGCCCGCGCCCACCGGGGCGAGCAGCACATACCACGTCGACGACGTCGTGCTGCGCGCCGTGCGACTGAACCACCGCAAGGAGCAGAGCCGGGTGACCACCACCGGCGGTGACCCGAGACGGACGAGAGCCGCTCAATCCCGCACCGGCGTGGCAGACCACGCCCCGGACAAGCCGGAATCGATCATGCTTGCGCCGAACGCGACGGGCCCTGCTCAGCCGGGCAGGGTTTCGATCGGCTGGCCGGTTAGCGCGGCGATGAGGTCGAAGTCCTTGTCGACGGCCAGGACGGTCAGCCCGGTCTTCTCGGCGGTCGCCGCGATCAGCAGGTCGGGGATTGACGGCGCGCGGTGCTGGCCGCGGTCGGCGAGCAGCATCTGCACTTCCAGCGCCCGGTCCTCGATGGCGGGTGTGAGGTGTTCTACCGGCATCAGGGACAGCGGTGGGGCGGCGAACTGCCGGCGTCCCGCTTCTCCGGAGCGCGCCGAGTAGCCGAGTTCGAAGCGCGTGATGGTGGAGAGTCGGACCAGCCCCCGGCTGATGCGTGCGCTCCACTGGTCACGGTTCGCCGTTTGGCCGAGTTGGAGCCGGACGTACGCGGACTTATCGATCAGCCAGCTGGTCACCGCCACGCGGCGTCCATGACCGTGGGGTCGGCGAGGTCGGCGAATGCCTCTGCGGACCGTTGCCAGTCCTCGGCGGTGACCGTCCGGTCGCCAGCGGGGATGATGTTCTCCTCGAACTTCCGGCGTAGGTACTCGTTGCGGGACAGCCCGAGGCTGGCGGCTGCCGCGTCGACGCGGTCGACCGCTTCTTGACTGAGATCGCGGATGAGGATGTTGGCCATATGACACCTCCACAGGCGGTGCTATCACGATATCACGCCGGCCCGACCAACGAGACTCCGTCGGCCTTGGCCCGCTCGACCAACTGCTGCGCGAACTCCACCTCAGCCGCCGTCAACTGCGGAAGCTGAACAGCGTTCTTCTTGTCTGCCATGACGTGGTCCTTCCCGGACAGGATCGACGTCCTGTCCGGGAAGGACCACACCCAGGTCAAACACGGAATCTACGCCTTCGACGGCTGCGAGCAGCGCAAGATCGGCATCACCGATATCCCCAAGGACCGGTTTGCGAAAGTCCGCCGGTTCGGGTGGAAGCCGATCGAAGTTTCGCAGGCATTGGGTGGGGTCGTCGCACGCGAACAGGAGCAGGCGTTCCTCAAGGTTCTGGTCGCCCGCGGCCTGCGCAACGGCCGCAAGCGAATGCACTCGACCCGCGAGGACGGCTACACCGAGACGTGGGACTAAACGAATCTACCCGTAGACTCTCTCGCGGGAGCCACGGCATTGTGTGCGGCGGTCGGCGCTGGGAAAATATAGACCACTCTCTATGGCATGGCCATGGTGGGGCGTCGGCCGCCCGCTCCAAAGGCCGCGGGCGGCCCGTCTCACAGCGCACGTGTAACCTCTAGCCATTATGTAACGACGCCAAAACCTGCTGGGCAGCGGTTGGCGCCGCCACGCCCGAGTCATCGAGATGCTCTGCCGCTCAGTCCAAGCGTTTATGGCCAAACACGACCGTGAGTTCGCTGAGCTGCCGTGGTCTGAAATCGATCACCGTGCCGCCCCGGATCTCGCGCAGCCTGGCTGTCTCCTTTTCTGAGAGGTCCTTGGTCCCGAACTCCTTGTCGAAGGCGTCGCCCATCCCACGGCGAGGGGTGAAGACCACCTGCCTGCGGGCAACCGGCAGTCTCGCGCAGGTGGCCTCGATGTACGCGTTGAGGTGGCCAAGAATCTTTGAAACCTGGCTCGTCAGCTCCCGACCAAGGTCGATCTCGAAGGTGTTTGTCTCTTGCGGGCTGAGCAGGGTGGCGGCATACCGTTCCCAGTCGATCTTGACCTGGAGGTAGCCCACTTCCGTGTCAGCGCCCGGCTCTTCCGGTTCGCCGTGCAGGACAACCTCGAACCCGGCCAAGAGCCGCTTGACGATCCCCTGTTCGATGATCACGAGGTTCCGTTCAGGAAGGCCGACCGAGGCGGCAAGCTTCCGTGCCACGCTGCCCAACAGTTGCACACGCGTCTTTGTAACGACCTCCACACTGACGCGGGCGCGGACCCCTCCCGTGCTCATCGACGTCTCCACCGGTAGTCTCCAGGACGACCGTCCGGACCATCCCGTTCTCTCAATGCCGCGACCAACTCGTCCACTGTGATTTTCGAGGTGGAGTTGAACGCCTCGCGTATGGCCACTGGATCGATATAGCCGGCAGCTTCAGCGGCCTCCATCGCCCGCCGGCCGACGCAGAAGTTCAGCGCGGCGGAGAAGGCCGAGATGGGTAGTTCTGAGAACGCCCGAGTGAGCTTCATAGCCTGCTTGAAATCCAAGGATGGCACGGTGCCGGCGAGAGCGGAATGGATCATGATGGCCCGCTCCTGCTCAGTCGGCCGCCAAGTGAAGATGTCGACCCGGCCCGGCCGCAGGAGCGGGCCGTGGACGACGGACATGTCGTTGCCCGTGACGATGAGCGGGATCCGCCGCGTCGTGTTCATCCCACACAGTGCGACATCGTCGGCAAGATTCATCAAGAACCCGGACAGCAGTTGCGAGTTCACCGTGTAGAAGCTTCTTTCCTGCCGGCCCGCCGGGCTCAGATCGAAGTCCTCCACGAGCAGCACTGGCAGGGCTTCGGGGAAGGTCTCGGCGCTTTCCGCGGCTCTGGCGTAGTAGTCCTTGAATCTTGACACCGACTCAGACTCGTACGTGCCGCTCAGTTCGGCCGAGGAAAACCTCATGACCGCGAAGTTGCTACCCCGCAACGTCTCATATGCCTGGAAAGACTTCCCGTCACCCGGGTGCCCCTGAATAAGCAGGATGAGTGGGTAGTTGCTGCTGCACGAAGCGGAGATGGCGTGGGTGAGGACCCGACGCTTAAACCGCTCTGGTATGGCGGTCATCGACCATCCTCTCGGGGGTGCTCGCGGACCGTCAACCGGTCGTCCTCAGTGGCTTCCAGCGCCGCCTCGGCGAGGAACTGCGCCAGCCGGTCCGAATCCGACAGCCCGTCGTACCGCGTGTCGCGAGGTGGTTCGGGGAGCGGTGACTCGGGTCGAGCAGCCCCGTCCTGTCCAGCAGAGTCCTCGCTGGCGACTGGAACACTCGTTGCCTGCGTCGGCTCGGCTGGACGGAGACCGATTTGACCGTCGTCGACGATCCCCGCGTCGTGACTCATCTCGAACGCGGGCGGCGTCACCAGCGGTGGCGGGGGGTTCTCCCAGCCCACGGGCGGAGTGTTGGCGCGATGCGCCCGGACACCCCGCTGAATGAACGCTGCGATGATGGCTCCGATAGCTCCGATAAAAGCAACGATAAGAGCCACGACGGTGGATTTGTCCATGCCCCTGCCCGAAACGGTCTAGCGCCGAATTTCGACTTCGTGGCAGTGTAGATCCCTCGCGCCCGGCTGGTACCAGCCGGACAGTCACCTACCGTTCGTACTATGCGGTGAAATGTAATGACTAAGTCGATCTCAAACCGCATGGATCCTGTGGGGGCTTGGCCGATCACGAAAAACAGCTCTCGGTCGATGATGTTCTTTTCTGGGGCAGGGCCTCAATAACCAAGCGCTGTTCTGGTGGCCGGTGTGCATGACTGCGGCCGGGCCGATGTCGTCGGGGAGCTGGGCAGGTTCCGGCGAGTGCGGCGAGTGTCTGATCGCTCGGGCTGACGCGTTGTTCGACCTGATGCAGCGGCAGTACCCCAGCACCGGGCGTGTCGAGAACAGGCAGGTCGGCGTGCCCCGGCGCACGTCCTCGTCGATCGGGGCGCGTTCCGGGCGCGTCGGCTCGCCGTGCCGGATCAGCGCACCGCGCAGCTCACCTCGATCGTGACCATGCGGTTCTTCTGGTCGTACCGTTCGTCGGGGGGCGCGCTCACGCTCGGGTACGGGCCCCAGCCCATTCCCTTCGCGGCGATCCTGTTGTTGGCGCCCAGGGCAGCGAACTCCTGCTTCACCCGGTCGGCGCGGCGTTGAGAGAGGTTGCCGTCGCCGTAGTGGGCCACGTATCCCCTGACCACGACCTGCGCAGTGGAGTTTTTGCCGAGGAACGCGACAAACGTGGCGAGAACCTTGCGGGCACCCGCCGGGTCGCGAAATTCCGCCTGGTTGGGGACGAAGCCGACGGCACCGCCATCCGGGAAGACCGCAAGCGTGTCACAGTCGGGCTCGATGTCGCCGACCGCGAACTTCACCACGCTCACAGTTGGGCTGGTTACCGCAGAATCCGCCGTGTTTGCATTCGAGTCGATCACCGGGTCGGTTGCACCGGCGGACAGGACGATCTCACGCCACAGGTTCATCAGGGTCGACCGGTTACGGTCGTCGAGCGGCTCCTGCGGCATCGCCGTGTAGCCGAGCCCGGTCATGATGACCTTCCGGCCCTTGAGATTGGGCAGCAGACGCTGCTGCTTGAGCAGCTTGGCGACAGCCTCCGGGCGCCGCGACAGCAGGTCGTTCCTGCGGAAGTCGAGCGGGGCGGTGGTCTGCACGCCGGAGTCGACGAGCACCACCGTGCCGCCCGCGCCGGCCACGTCCGACGCGACGCTCAGCGCCTTCAGCACGTTCGCCTCGGGTGCGCCGGCCTTCGCGTTCGCGATCATCGCGCTGACCCGGTCCAGAAACGCCTTCTGGTCGATGGCGAAATTGGACTTGGTCCGCGCCTGGGTGCCGAAAACCGCAGCGTCGACGATGCTGGGACGCCCGTCCACCCGGATCGCGGTGATCTTGCCGCAGCCGTTCATCGTGTCGACGATCAGCTTGCGTACGTCGGTGGGCAGGGCCGGGGCGGGGCTGTTGGCCCGGGCGCCGACCGCGATGGCGAGGCCCGCAGCAGCAGGTTGCGGACAGTTGAACGTGAACTTGTCGCCAATCAGCGGGATGCAGCCGGTGATCGTGCCGACCAGCGGCGCACACAGCGCCAGTGCGGCGATCCGGGCAGACCTGCGAATCATCATGTCCTGTGCTGACGGACCGTCCGTCAGCACAGGACATGGTGGCCACGAGCGACACGTCCTACTCTGCCGCGCTGCGCCGCGCCGATCGGGACCGGGGAACACAAGACGGCGAGCAAGGCATCCCGGCCCTGGCCGAGGTGCGGCGCCGCCAGGCGGAGCTGGCCGGGACCGGGAAAAGCGTCACCGTCGGTTACCAACTCGTCCTGCTCGCCGAACTGCACGAGAAGCTCACCGAACTGCACGCTCAGTTCCTTCAGATGAGTCGGACCGCGGGGCTCGAGCTCGATCGGTGTGACGAGCGAATCGAACGGGCTCGCGAGGACGTCCTGCGGTGGGAGCAGCGCGTCGAGGCGGCACGTGTTCCGCTGACTCCCGAGGAGCTGTTACCCCGTAACCGGGAGGAGCAGCGCTGGTCGGACGCGATGTTGCGGCACCGTCGGGAGGTGGCCCGCTCCCGGCGGGTCATGTGTGCGCAGGAAGAGCTTGAGCATGCCCGTGACCAGGTCGACCGCAGGCGGGCCGAACGGGTCGCGGCGGTGCGTCAGCACCAGGCGGCGGCCTCCGGGCCAGGCACCCGGGCCCGAGGCTTGGTGGAGCTGTACCAGCGGCGTGTCGCCGAATACCTGGCCGCGCTGGCGCAGGCCCATCCGCACGGGCGAACGCTCTACCCGCTGCTCTCCCTGCCTCCGGTCGAACTTCCCACCTGGGTTCTCGAGACATCGTCCCCTTCCGCCGACACCGGGAGCTCATCGTGAAGATGCCGAAGGAATGGAAGCGCCGTATCGAGCTGCGTCGGACCGCCAGGCGGCTCAGGCAACTGAGCCTGCATCGTGTCCCGGCGATGGACGGCGAAGATCGACTCAGGGCCCGGGTCAGGCGACACCTCGCGGCCGTCGCGCCGTTCGGCATCGACGATGGTGTGATGAGGGCGATCGACGAGGTCATCGAGTCGCACGTGATTGAGATGAAAGCCACGATCTTGCGCCATCACACGGCCGAGGAGGTCGAGCTGGGCGATCTGCAAGCCCGGATCGACGGCCTCATCACCCAGTTCGATCACGAATCGGAGGGCCGAAGCGGCAAGATCAAAGAGCTGGAGTACGTGAAGCAGCGGGCGATCCGCGCCGTCGAGGAGCGTGACACCCCGGAGCCAGCCGGTCCCGATGGCAAGGAGGAGTCGGGGCCGGGCTACCAGACCGGCAGGGTCGGCGAGTTGGCCGGCCGCGGGTGGATCGGTCAGCTGATCCTCTACATCGTGCTGTTGTTCGCCATGGTGGCGGATCTCATCACCTTCAACCAGGTCGTCGAGCGGATTCTCAACGACGCGCGGGTGTGGCCGCTGGTGGCCGCTCTGGCGGTGACCACGACCTACGTCGCGCATTGGGCCGGTGAGGGATTCAAGCGCGTCAAAGAGCAGCGACGGCACGTCCGGCGCGCGGTGTCCGGCTGGTCACTTCTCGGCCTGTGGCTCTCGATGGGTCTGGGCGCGTTCGCCATCCGGCTTTTCGCACCCCCGCTGCCCGGCAACGACGCGCAGGCTTCCTTCATCAGTGGCGCGGCGCCGCCCACGGACTCCCACTCGGGCCTGGGCGCCATGGTGCTGCTTCTGCTCTATCTGCTCACCGGGGCCATCGCCTTCACGGCGGGGTACCGCCGGCCTCGTGACGAAATCGGACAGGTCAAGCGTAGTGATCGTCGCCTCCGGCGCGCCCGGCCGCGGCATGGAGCGCTGCTGCGCGACGTCGCCGAGGCGAGGACGCTCAACCAGCAACTCGACCAGTTGCGGGGCAGCCGCACAGGGCAGTACGTCGTCGAGGTCGAGCGGTGCGAGTCCGCGGCCCGGCGAGTCCGAGCCGAGGCGGCGATGCTCGTGCGCCGGTTCCAGGCGCCGCCGGCGTCGGGCTGGCGTCGGCTGATCCGCCCGCGCCGGCTGCCGACCGAGCCCGCCGGGCCGGGCCCGGCCGTGAGCCCGGAGCAGGAGCCGAGCCCGGAGCAGGAGCCGAGCCCGGAGCAGGAGCCGGGCCAGCCGGCCTGAGGAGCCGCTACAGATCTTGAATGGTCAGGGTCGTCCACTGTGGCTCGACGTGTCGGCGTAATTTCCGTTGGTGGTCGTTGTAGGTCGGGGTGATGAGGTATCCCGATGGGGGTGGGTTGTCCGCGCGGGGCGGGCGAAGCGTGAGGCGGTACGACGGCAGGCGGCTGGGTGGTTCGGCGAGGGTGTGTCGGTGCCGGTTGAATGATGGCCGGTTGCGGCGCCTGATCGCTCGGATGTTCCGCATCCGGTACACAGCCGCGATCGTCACCTGGCGGCGGGAGACGTGGCCGACGGGAAAGCGGTAGCGGCGCAGCGGCAGGCGTGGGCTGGTCTTCGAAGACGAGGCCGGCCAGACGCTCAGCCCACCGAAGGCACGCACCTGGGGACGACGTGGACACACGCCGGTGGCCCCGGTGTCGGGCAAGGGATCCGGACGCGTCTGAACACCCACGTCAGCGCCGCCACGCGGCAGATGATCGACGCCCGGGGCGGACTCCACGTCATTCGGCTACCAGCCTACGCCCCGGACCTGAACCCGACCGAGGCCGTGTGGTCACACCGCAAACGCAGCATCGGCAACCTCCCATGACCGGCGTCGACCACCTCCTCGCGATCATCAAGAACCGACTCAAGGGCATCCAGTTACCGCACCGACCTACTCGAAGGCTTCCTCGCTCACCGCGGCCTGACCCTCGAATCCGGCACAGCCTGACCATTCAAGGTCTGTAATCGCGGCGCCAGCTCGCCGATTCGACGGAGTAGCCGAGCGCCGCCAGCCCTCGGTCGAGAGCACGCTTGGTTTCGGGACGGTTAGGGACACCCGCCCACCACAGCCGGCCTTCCCGGTCGGCCTCGATCTGGATGGGCGGGTGTTCCGGTTCGTATTCGACGAAGTCCGTGTAGCGGTCGCGCGCCAACGGCGTACGCAGGTGCATCTGCTGGTTTGCCGAGCCGCGCCAGATGAGCCCGGTAGGGGCGGTGGCGACGTACCGTCCGGTGATCAGCACGTCGGCGAGTTCGGCCGTTTCCCGCTGCGCGGCGTCCAGCTCCTCCAGCTCGAAACCGGTGTAGACGAGCACGTCGAAGGCGGCACCCAGCTCCCGTACGCCGCGAAGCAGCGACCCGACCGCGGCGGCCTGCCGCAGTGGCTCGCCGCCGCTGATGGTCAGCCCGTCGGCGCCGGCCAGGACTGCCCGGCGGACATCCTCGAGCAGGTCCGCGACATCGACCGCGACGCCGCCCTTCGGATCCCAGGTGTCCTTCGCGATGCACCCGGGGCACGCCAGTGGACAACCCTGCACCCAGAGCGCCAGGCGGTGGCCGTAGCCCAGCGACGTCACCGGGAAGTGGGCACGGGCCAACCGCAGGTGCTCACTCACCGGCCGGCTCCGGCTCCCGCCGGTGCCGCATCACGGCCTCGGTGAACGTCGGGTCCGCCACCGCCTCGACCAGGCCCTGGTAGTACGCCTCCTCGGCCGCACGGTAGGCGTTCCGGATCGCCGCTTCCTGCTCCGGCGCAACCGCCGGGTCCGGATCGTCCGGCCCGTCATCCGTGGTGGTCATCGCCCGGTAGTCCGGGTTGATGCGGTTACCCATCCGCTGGGTCACCGCGAGAGTGCGGTTGCGTACCTGCCGGCTTCGGGCGAACGCCTGCTGGAACGGATGCGGCTGAGCGAGCCCCAACAGGTACGCCATCACGCACGCCAGGAACAGCACCACGTCGAAGACGACGATCAGCGTCGCCGGGGTGAGCCCGAGCGCGGCCGTCCGGGACGGGTCGGTGGCGGTGCCGAACGAGCCCCCGCCGGTGACGCCACGGTCGAACAGTCTCGCGGCGAGCAGTCCGAAGCCCAGAATGACAGCCATGGTCGGCAGCAGCAGGACGAAGGTCAGCGGGGCCAGCAGCCGGTCGAACGCGGTCGCGTGCCGGTTGCGGAACAGTTGCCCGGCCATCAGCGGTGCGATCACAGTCAGGGCGGCGATCGCGCCGGTGAGCAGCAGACCTGTCGTCCGTCCCAGATCGGTCATCGGCAGGTATGCCCCGGCGACGTAGTGCTCGATCTCGAAGACCACCGCCACGAGGAAGAGCAGGACGAGGATCCGCCAGATCAGACGCATCGGCGGCGCGTCGCCCTCCCACACCTCACTGTTCAGCGGCGGTAGTTGCAGCCGATCGGTGTCGATGTTCCGTCGGCGCAGGTGGGCGCTCAGCGATTCGTCCTGGTCGTGTTGGTCCCGGGTGGCGATCCGGGCCATCCGGTCGCGCGCCGCCCGCATCGCCCGGTCCGCCTCCCGCACGGTGTGGTGCAGGTCGACCAACCGGTCGGCGGTCTTCTGCTGTCGATCACGGAGTTCGTTGAGGGCTGAGTCGCGCAGCCGGCGCAGGGTCTCGACGTACTTCGGCTCGCCCACCGCGTTCGGTGGGTCGCCCTCGTGCCCGAACGACCACCCGTCGTACAGGGTTCGCTGGCCGTCGCTCAGGCCCTTCTCCCGGGCTCGCGCAACGAGCTGTTCGGCGTCGACCCGTGGGTTGACGGCGGGCCTGGGCAACGGATCGAGCAGACCCGCGTCGGGGTCGCGGAGAACGGTGAGGGCCTGACCGAAACGCCGGCCCCACAGCTGCACGTAGCTCACTGGTCCGTCACTCCCTCTATGGCGGGGATTGGTGGGTCACCAGAGTTCTGGCGGACCGGAGCGGGGAGGTGTGAGCGGCGGATGAGCCAGCCCGATCGACCGGCCGTGCTGGACGAGACCCTGCTGGACGCGGGGCGAACCCGGTTGTTCCCGCCGGCGCGGGGCGGCGACATGCTGGACGAGACGCTGCTGGATATCGGTCGGAGTCGCCCGGACAACTGGCCCGCCGACGGGCTGCCGGGGTGGTTGGCCGCCCGTTACGAACTGCTCCGGCGGTTGGCGCGGCCGGGACTGTTTGTCGTACGGGTCCGCGCGGACGGCACCGAGGCGATCGTCAAGCGCCATCAGCCGGCCCGCCGGCCCGATCCCGAGCTGGCTGCCTACCTCGCCGGCCGGCACCGTCGTGTGGTCCGGCACCTCGAGTTCGAGGCCGAGTACAGCGTGATGGCCTTCGTCCCGGGTCAGACGCTGCGGGAGCGGCAGCGTGCCGATTCCGGCGGTTTCGGGTTGGCCCGGCTCACCGCCGTGGTGCGGCAGATCGCGGCGGCGCTGATCGACCTGCATCGTTCCGGGTATGTGCACCGCGATGTCAAGCCGGCCAACATCATGCTCGACGGGACGGAGACGACCCTCGTCGACTTCGGCGTTGCCGGGCCGATCGGTGCGGCCGAGTGGCCCGAGCCGATCAGCAGCTTCTATCAGCCGCCGGAGTGGAGCAACCTGAGGCAGGTCGGCACGGCGACCGACTGGTGGGGACTGGGGATGACGGTCCTCGAACTGGCCGCGGGTGAGCACCCGTTCGAGGGGCTGAGCGACGAGGACGTGCGGCGCCATTTCGGGCAGACCCGTCCGGTAGATGTCTCCGGTGTGCCGGACGACCGGCTGCGCGCGTTGTGCCAGGGGCTTCTGGTCACCGATCCGGCGGATCGATGGGGCGGCACCGAGGTCGGGTTGTGGCTGGCCCGCCGGGCGCCGGCGCCGCCTCGCACCGCACCCTCGGCCAGGTCGACGCCGCACGCGGCGGAGCAACCGTACCGGTTCCGCGGCACCTCGTACCACCTGCGTGACGAACTGGCGACGGCGATGACGACCGCCTGGAACCACTCTGTGCGGACGATCGTGGAGCGCGACGGTGGGCTCGACGGGTTGGTTGTCTGGCTCGACCAGTTCAGCGACGACGACGCGACCGAGGCACGCCGGTTGGTGGCCGCGGTCGCAGGGGCCACGGAGTCCGGGCATCTGCGGCTGCTCCGGATCCTGCGCGCGCTCGATCCGGCCCGGCCGGCGGTCTATCGCAACCACGTCATCTCGCGCCTCGGCCTGCTCGCCATCGCCCAGCGGGCGCTGGCGAGCGAGGGCGACAACGCGGAGGTGCTCAGGGACCTGTGGCACGGCCGGCTGCTACGGGAGTTCGACACGTCGGCCCCGGTGGACGGCGAGCGGGGCGGTCAGGCCCTCACCGACCTGGACCGGGCCTGGCGCCGTGCCTATCGGGAGTGGCCCGAACTGGTGCGGCGGGTGACCGACCCGCAGGCGCAGCGGCATCTGCGAGACACCGTCACCGACCAGGACCGGGTGGCGGTGTGCCTGCGCGTGGCATTGCGCCAGCCGGACGATCTGCGAGCCGTGCTGGAGCAGATGCGGCGAACCGATGCGGAGCTCCCCTGGGAGGTGCCGTGGTTCACAGACCTGGCCCACGACCCCGCGACGGTCTGGGCGGCGTTGCTGTTGGCCGATTTCGCCACCGCGCAGGCTCGAACCATCGCCGACCGGGTTCAGGTTCGTGAGCTGGGCGAGGAGTCCACGCGCGCGATCGCCGCCTTCCGGGAGTGGTCACGCCGGCAGAACCGGCCGGCGGCCCTGGGCTGGGCGGTGACCGGCGTCTGCCTGATCGCCGTGGGCTGGGTCGCGACGGTTACGGGCGCCGACGCCGCCGGCCGGGCCGACGACCGGGTGATCGGCCTGGCCTGGGTGGCCGCGTCCTGCTGCCTCGCCGTCTCGCTGCTCGCCGAGGGTCTCCTCGCAGTCCAGATCGGTGGCCGGTTCCACAACCGCTATTCGATCCCTGGCGCGGGTGCGATCGCGCTGCGCCGGTTGGGCCGGTGGATGCAGCGGTCCTGGGCGTCGGCCGCGTTGGCGCTGCTGGGGGTGCTGACCGCGGTCGCTCTGGTGGCGAGCCTGTTCCCGCAGTACCTGGTGATCGCCACGACGATCGGTCAACTGGCGTGGGTGTCACGCCGCTGGATGGCGTGGCGTCGCAGGGTGGCCACCGAACAGGAGCAGATCGCCGCGGCGGAGCGACGGCGACCGTCAGACCACGACGACGGCCCGGACCGGGCCGCAGAAGGAGCGGATTCATGAGTGGTGGAGAGATCGCGGTGCTGCCGGTGGGCCTCATCATCGCGCCGGTGGCCCTGGCCGCCGCGGGGGCCGGTGCGGCCGCGATGCTGGCGATCCGGGCGGCGCAGGCGGGCACTGAGGCCACCGGCCGGGCGTTGGAGCGGTTCGGTGACGAGATGGAGCGCAGGGCGGACGCGCAGGACGACGTGCAGATCCGGGCCCAACTCTGGGATCTGGCCGCAGGCTCCGTGGCCCGGACCAATGAGGATCTGCGTCTGCTGTCCGCCCGTGCCGCGCAGGCGGGCATCCGGTTGGCCCTGCCTCGGCCGGTAGATCTGACCGGATGCCAGTTGGCCGGCGCCCCGGGCCTGGTGGCACAGGCCCAGGAGGCGCTGGCCGCAGCGCTTGCCGTCGTCGAGCGGGCCGAGGCGGCGCGGGAGCGACAGCAGTTGTTGGTGCGGATGGCCGCCGGTGCTGCGGAAGAGCCGGACGCCGCCGAACTGCTCGCCCGCCATCAGGCGGTGCTCGCCTCAAGGGGGCTTCAAGGAAATGGGACACCGCCAGCGCCGACAAAAATTGACGGAAGTCGGTTGCAGGCCGACATCGACGCCATCCTGAGCCGTCTGGACGGCGACGCCATGTCGGAGGATCGGATCCAGGCGCTGGAGGCGGCGGCGAAGGCAGAACGGAAGAAGCACTCCCCGATGGGGCAAACTTTCGTGGAGTCCTTCGCCCGGACCGTGGACGCGGATCTCAACCCGCGCATCGCCCGCCGCCGCGAGGCAGCGAACCTGCTGACCGCACTGGAGCAGCCGCTCGTCACCGAGGTGATCAACGATCTCGGTACGCCGCGGCCACCCTGCTTCGACGCGATCGAACGGCTGCGGGGCGTGGTCCTCGGCGAGGCGGATCTCACCTCGGCCGACCGCCGGGACGCGCAGAACGCGTTGAACCGGGTGCAGGTGGAGCTGGACCGCCGACGGCTGCTGGAGGGGGTGGCCGAGGCGTTCGGCGAGCTGGGCTACTCGGTCACCACCGGCATGCAGGTGCGGCGTCATGCCGCGCTGTTGGTGGCCCGGCCGGACTGGCGGGGTGGTCACGTCGCCGACGTGTGGCTCGACGAGGCCGGCCGGGTGCACTCGCAACTGGTGCAGGTGGCCGCCGGAGCCGGCGGGGAAGCCGTCCGCTGCGCGGAACTCAACGACGGCCTGCGGCGCGTCGGCGAGGAGTTGGACCGGCGCGGGATCGCCGCCCGGGTGCACGTGCCCGACGAGCCGGTTCGCGCGCTGGTGGACATTGATCCCCGGTCCGCCGCCACACCCCCACCGGCCCAGATGATCGAACCCGTCCTGCGACGGATCGACCCCACCCGGGAGATGTGATGAGCACTTCGTCGGAGTTCCTGCCCAACTTCCCGTCGTTCGCCCAGGAACTGGCCGGGACTCTCGCCGTGCACTCCCAGTACGTCCTGTACGGCAACGTGCGCGATCTCTATCTGGTGCCGGAGAGCCGACGTCCCACCCCGGACGGCGTCCGTCCGGTGCCGCTGCTCGAGGTGCTCTGGCAGGCGTTGCGACCGTCCGGTTACCGCTGTCTGATCGTCTCCGACCAGGTCGACGGCGTCACCGTCTACCCGTCCGACGACCGGAACGCGCGTGCGGTGGCCGAGCAGATCCTCGGCCGGCGCGTGATCGGGCGGAAACAGACCCTTGAGCGGTTGCGCACCTGCATGGCGCGGGTGGCCGGGGCGACGGATCCGCCGCCGATCGACGCCGACGCCATTCCCGCCGACCAGCAGCCCGCGGAGACCCCGGCAGCGGATCCGTCCGGCGCCCGGGCCGCTCTGGTCATCGACTACGCGGCCCGGATCCCGCGTAGCCAGACCGGCCTGGAGGGGGTCGAGCGCGACTTCTTCCTGTTCGCCCAGAAGCTGGCGGCCACCGCCGAAACCCACCTCGGCGGCCCGCCGGAACGGCCGACCGACCTGTACAACCCGATCATCTGGTTGTCCGAGGGCGAGCGTGACCTGCCGGCCTGGCTGACCGTAGGGATGGAACGGGTCCGCACCATCGCCGTGCCCAATCCCGGCCTGGCCGACCGGATCAAGGCCGCCCGGTACTTCGCGCCGATCATCACCGGCAGCTCTCATCCGCCCGCGGCGACCGACCCGGGGGTGGTCCGGTTCGCGCAGCGCACGGACGACATGACACTGCACTCGATGCGGGAGATCGCCCGGCTGGGCGGTGACCGGAAGATTCCGTTCACCCGCATCGACGAGGCGATCCGGATCTACCGCATCGGCGTGGACGAGAACCCGTGGCGGCAGGAGACCGTCCGGGAGCAGATCACCCGCGGCGAACGGGAGGTCCCGGGCCAGATCTTCGGTCAGGAGGCGGCCGTGGTGAAGGCGTTCGACATCCTCAAGCGCGCCGCCCTGGGCCTGTCCGGCGCACAGGCGACCAGCTCGGCCAACCGGCCCCGCGGGGTGCTGTTCCTGGCCGGGCCGACCGGCGTCGGCAAGACCGAGTTGGCCAAGCAGTTGGCCACCATGCTGTTCGGCGACCCGGACGCATATCTGCGGTTCGACATGTCGGAGTTCTCGGCGAGCCACTCGGCCGATCGGCTGACCGGCGCACCGCCCGGCTACATCGGCTACGAGGCGGGCGGCGAGCTGACCGGGGCGATCCGCCGCAAGCCCTTCTCGGTGGTCCTGTTCGACGAGTTCGAGAAGGCGAACCGGCAGATCTTCGACAAGTTCCTGCAGATCCTGGACGACGGCCGGCTCACCGACGGGCAGGGCGTCACCACGTACTTCACCGAGTGTATGCTGATCTTCACCTCCAACCTGGGCATCTTCCGCAACGATCCGCAGACCGGCGAGAAGATCCAGCTCGTTCACCCGGGAGCCCGGTACGACGAACTGGAGCGGACCGTCAAGGCGGCGATCAAGGACCACTTCACCCGTGAGCTGGGCCGTCCCGAGCTGCTCAACCGATTCGGCGACAACATCGTGGTGTTCGATTTCATCGATGAACCGACGGCTCGCGACATCCTCTACCGGCAGTTGCGGAACGTCCAGGACCGGCTGGCCCGGGAGCACGACGTGGACCTGGACCTGGCCCCCGCCGCCCGGCAGCGTCTGGAGGAATGGTGCACCGCTCCCGAGACGCTGACCAACGGCGGGCGGGGGATCGGCAACGAGGTGGAGAGCAAATTGATCAATCCGCTGGCCCGCTACCTGTTCGACGCCAACGTACGGTCGGGCAAGGTACGGATTGACGACATCGTCGCCACGGACGGCGTGGTGACGCTGTATGCGAGGCACGACTGATGGATACCGAGCTGCACTGTCCCCGCTGCGGGAGTAACTATCCGGCGGAAACCGGCTATTTCTGCCCACGGCATGCGGGGGAGGAGCTCATGCCCGTGCCGGACGCCACCGAGCCGGTGGCGTCCGAGGCCGTGCCTGAGGCGACCACGGGCGGAGCGCCAGCTCCGGAATGCTGGTCCTGCGGTGCCCGGGCGACGGACTTCCGCAACGACCGGTGCACGGTATGCCACCAGTCGCTCGTCCCGCCGGCCCTGGTGATCAGCTTTCCGTCCGGCCCGGTGGTCCTGCCCGCCCGGCCCGGCTCCGTCGAGCTGGGCCGGGCGGGCGAGTACGGCCACCTTTTCGCCCGCTATCCCAACGTCTCGCGACGGCATGCCACGGTGCGGGTGGACGAGGAGGGAATCGCCTGGATCACCCCGTTTCCGGAGGCGCCGAACGGCACCTTCGTCAACGGCACCGAGATCCACGATCGCACCCGGGTGCGCCCCGGCGACCAGATCCGCTTCGCCACCGACCAGGAACCGCACGTCGGCCCGATCAGCGAGTCGATCCGTCAACCGGGCCTGGATCGGTAGCCTCCGTCAGGTCGGCGAGCATCAGCCGCAGCCTGCGCAACCGTTCCTCAAGATCGGCCGTCACCGCGTCGGGGGTCGCCCCGGCGCGGACGGCGGCCGAGGCGGCCTCACGCAGCTCCGACGCGAGATACTCACGCAACTCGTCAGAAGCCGCCATGGTCGCCGTCCTGTCAGCCGATCTCGGGTGTCTCTTCGTCAGGATGCCCTGAACACGGCTCCATCGGGAGCCGCTTGCGGTCAGGACGGCATCACGCTTTCGGGCGAGGTCGATGACCTTCGGGCTACCCCGTTCATCAGTAAGCGTCGTCCTACTACTCTCCCCTGTGGACCGACCGGCCCGCTCGGTCCGGCTGAGCCGCGCGCCGGCTCGGCTGACCGGTGACACAAACCGATCGTCCCGCCGTTCACGCTGCGCTACCTCTCAGGTCAGAGTGAGTCACCTTCGTTGGTCCGACTCTAGGAGGGCGCGTGCTCGGATCGAGCCACACCGAGGGCGTCGACGAGGTTCGGGACCTGGCCCGCCGTGGGCTGCTGGCCACCACGATCGCGGCGGCAACCGGACCGCACCGGTCGCGGTTGACCGGCGCGACGTACTCGATCGCGTGGCCGGTGGTCTATCGGCGGCTCACCCAGCGGCTCGAGCTGAGGCGTGGCCACGCCGGCTGTGCGGCATCGGTGACGCGGCTGCGCGACGAATGCCTGGACCGCTTCGAGAACGACGTCGAGGCCGTCGTCGACGACGTGCCCCGCAGGGCGAGTACGCGGATCGAGAACTTGGAAGGCTGGATCGTCGGCCGCCTGGTTCCGGCCACCGTCGACGGACATCGTCGCCGGCGCGGCGCGTACGGCGCGCTTCAACGGCCTCGGGTGCCGACCTGGCTCGCCGCCGAGTTGAACGGGGATGCGTGGCTGATCGACCTGGCCACCCAGATCCTCGTCTGGGTAGGCACGCCGGTCACCGCCGGCCACGATCTGTGGCCGACCGAAAGCTGGGTGGCGCGGCGCTGCGAGCGACACGCCGGCGGATCGTACGGGGAGGCCGATGTGCAGGCCGACATCCGGGCCGTGCTGCGGGCGATGGGCCGGCGGCCGCGATGGTTCGAGCGGTACGTCGAGACGCCACTCGGCCACAAACAGGCCCCGGTCGCCTCGGTGGATCAGGTCGACGGCCGGGCCGAGGCGCCTTACGACGCGTGCGCCGAGCGCGAGCGGCTCCTGATCGACCTGGCGCACAGCGCCGTCGAGCTGATCCGGGCCCGCCTGGCCCGGGGAGAGCCGGCACGCGCGGTGGTGGCCGCGGTGCTGAACGCGGTGTTCGGCACCGACGTCGGGGGTGGCCCGATCGGACGGGCCTATGACGACCGGCTCGCGCTGGTGCTGCGCGACGCGGGCGAGCTGGACCGGATCGCGACGGTGGTCCGGGACATGCTGCCGGCAGGCACAATGGATGGTCCCGGCTCGGGAGGTGAAAGGTGACCGAGGAATCGCCGTTCGTTGGCCGCCCGAACGAGCTGGATCGGTTGACGCGGAGGCTGTCCGAGGTCCGCGACGGCACTGCCCGGACGGTGCTGGTCGGCGGCGGGCCGGGCCTCGGCAAGACGCGGCTACTGAGCGAGTTTCTGCGCGCGGCGCCGGCGGCCGGCATCCATGTGTTGTCCGGGGCGTGCGAGGAACACTTCGGTGATCCCATGCCGTACGGGCCGCTGATCGAGGCACTGGAGACCTTCGGCCTGGAGTACGGCGAGGGCAAGGCCAACGAACTGGGTGGCCCGGCGTACGGGAGATTGACCGCCTTCTTCGACCTCGGCAACGATTCGATGGGCGTACCCGTGCAGGTCTTCCTCGCGGTGCGCCGGATGCTGGACCACATCGCGACGGACGCCCCGGTGGTGTTGATCCTGGAGGATCTGCACTGGGCCGACCCGTCCACGCTCGACCTGGTGCGGCACCTCGCCCAGGCCCGTGCGGAGGATCGCCGGGTGCTGCTGGTCGGCACCTACCGGCCGGTGGGGCGGGCCCACCCGTTGTGGCAGCTGTTCGGTGGCGCAACCTTCATGCGCCGCACGGACCGCTTCGAGCTACGGCCCTTCACCCTCGACGAGATGCGTGAACTGCTCGGCGAGGTGGACCGCCGACTGGCCGAGCGGTGTCTGCGGCTGTCGGACGGGATTCCGTTCTATGCCGATCAGTTGATGGCCACCGGCGCGCTGGCCGGTGGAGACGAGGACATCGTGCTGCCGCCCGACATCCGGTCGATGATGCTGGGCCGGCTCAGCCAGTTGACCGAGGACGGGTTCCGGGTGCTGCAGACGGCGGCCGTGGCCGGTCGCGCGATGAGCCGGCAACTGCTGCGCACGGTCAGCGGCATGCCACCCGAGACGTTGCGGGATGCGCTGCACGAGTGCGTCGACCAGCAGATCCTCAGTGCCGGCCAGGGGGCGTACCGGTTCCAGCACGCGCTACTGCGCGAGACGGTCCTGCAGGAGACCGCCCCCGACGTCCGTGTCGAGCTGCACGTCGCGATGGCGGAGGCGCTGGCCGCCGACTCCCGGTTGTGCGTGACCGAAGGGTCGGCCGCGGCCGAGCAGGCGATCCACTGGTATCAGGCGAAAGTGTGGCCGCAGGCACTGACGTACGCGGTAGCGGCTGGTCAGGCCGCCGTCCGCACGCTGGCGTTCTCCTCCGCCGACCTGCAATTCGAGCGGGCCCTGCAACTGTGGCATCGGGTCGACGGTGCCGAGTCCCAGGCCGGGATCACCCGATCACGACTGCTCGCCGAGGCGGCCGCGGCCGCCCGCTGGTCCGGGCGCGTCGACCGGGCGCTCGATCTGGTCGAGCAGGCCATCAACGCCCCGGACCACAGCGGCGACGCGGGGCGACTTGGCGAGCTGCACGAGCGGCGGGCCAACTACCTGGTCGAGGTGGGCAGGTGGGCCGACTCCGGAGCGGCGTTCCGCGACGCGGCGGACCTGTTGGTTGACCGACCGCCGTCGGCCGTGCAAGCTCGGGTGCTGGCCGGCATCGCTCTCGCCCATTTGCAGGCCGGCCGCTACGAGGAGGGAAAGGAGACCGCCGACGAGGCGCTGCGCATGGCGGTCGAGGTGAGGGCGCAGGCCGAGGAGGGTCGAGCGCTCAACGTCTCCGGGCTCGCCCGCGGGATGCTGGGTGACCCGGAGGGCGAGATCCGGCTCCGGCGGTCCATCGAGATCGCCCGGTCGGCCGCGCACATCGAGGATCTTCTCCGGGCATACGGGAATCTGGGGTTGGTCCTGGAGCACGCGGGGAGGCTGCGTGATTCCGCCGAGGTGACGCGGGACGGGTTGGACGAGGCACGCCGGCTCGGCCTGACCGGTAGCCGGCAAAGCACCATCGTCGCCAACAACGCGAGCGCGGCGCTGGTGCTGCTGGGCGAGTGGGACGACGCCGAACGAATCATCACGGAGGCGATCCAGGACCTGCGCCCGGCGGAAAGCCTCTATCCCCGCCTCACGCTCGCCGAGATTCAGGTGCACCGTGGTGATTTGCGGCGAGCGCGCGAGTTGCTCGCCTCGATCGACGACGTGGAGCACAGTGTCGACCCGCGATTCCTCGGGCCGCTGCACGCGATCCGCGCCGAGCTGGCGATCGAGGAGGGCGAGCTGACCCGCGCGGCGGTGGAGGTGGCCCGGGGTCTGGCCGCGGTGCGCAAGGATGAGAACACCCTGGAGCTGCTGCGATTGTGCGCGGTCGGTATGCGCTGCGCGGCAGAGCAGGAGGCGGCGGATGCCGGTGACCGCCTCGCCCTACTGGCGGGCGAGGCGGTGCGGCGCGCACCGGTGGAGAAGGAACCCGCGCAACTGGTGGAGCTGCTGACGGCGGAACGGCGGCGCATCCGCAGGACCGACACCGCCCGAGCCTGGGGCCGGGTGGCCGACGGGTGGGCGGCGCTGGACCGACGGTTCCCGGCGGCGTATGCCCGGTGGCGCCAGGCCGAGGCCGCGCTGCGGGCCGACGATCGGTCCGCAGCCCGGGAACCCGCCCGCATCGCCTACCAGACGGCGAAGGAACTCGGTGCCGTCCCGTTGCGCGACCGGGTGCGGACGCTGGCCCGCAAAGCCGACCTGGACCTGGCCGATCGCCCCGTGCCCGCACAGCTCCCCTTCAATCTGACACCCGCCGAGCTGCACACTCTCCGCCTGCTCTATCAGGGCAGTGATGTGTCCCAGATCGCCCGCCAGCGGGGCGTGGCCAAACGGACGGTCGAGACCCAGCTGGCCCGGGCCTACAAGAAGCTCGACGTGCACACCGCCGTCGAGGCGGTCACCCGGGCCCGCGAGAAGCACCTCTTCGACTGAGCACCGGGCCGTCCGTCAGAAAGGGGTATGACGGGTAAGGCACTCCTGATCGGCGCAGCGACCCATGGTCTCAGCGGAGTCCGCAACGATGTCGAGGCGATGGCGCAGACCCTGCGGGCGCGCGGCTTCTCCGTTCAGCCGCTGGTGACGCCGCGCGCCACCCGGGCGGGAATCCTCGACGCGTACGAGAAACTCATCGCCGATGCCGCCCCTGACGAGGCGCACGTCGTCTACTACAGCGGCCACGGCGGCCGCATCCAGGGGCCGGACGGACGAACCATCCAATTCATCGTCCCGGACGACTACTCGGACTCCACCGATGACGATTTCCGGGGCATCACCGACCCGGAACTGTCCGTGCTGCTCGCCCGGTTGACCGAACGCGCGCCGAACGTCACCGTGGTGCTGGACTGTTGTCACGCCGCCCACATGTCACGTCAGTCCGGGCCACGGGTGCGTGCGCTGCTCCGGCCGACGCCGGGACAGTGGCAGCCGACGTACGAGTGCGTCGAGCGGCACGTCCACGGACTCATCGCCGGCGGCCTACCGATCGACCGACGCCCGCTGATCGGCAGCGACCGGGCGGTCCGAGTGGTCGCGTGCGCGCCGACGGAGGCGGCATTCGAGGACGCCAACCGAGACGGCGTCCAGATGGGGCTGCTCACCGACGCGCTGACCCGGTCGTTGCGGGAGACGGACAAGCTACGGGTCAACTGGTCGACGCTGATGGAAGCCGTGCGTCGCCAGGTGCAGGCGATCGCCTTCACCCAGCGGCCCGAGGCCGAGGGGCCATCGAGCCGGGTGCCGTTCGAGGTGACGGAGGTCGATCCGCTGGACGCGCTGCCGGTGACGGCCGACGGTGCGACCCGAATCCAGCTTCTCGGCGCACCGCTGCTCGGGGTCGAGGTCGGCGACGAGTTCGCGATCGGCGCCGACGGCACGGACTTGGGAACGGTCGCGGTCACCCGGCTGCTGCCCACCGCAGCGGTCGCCGAGCTGCCGCCCGAGATCGCCGGGCAGTCCCTGCCGCCCGCCACGCGGGCACGCCGGGTCGTCGCGGCCGCGCCCGCCATGCCGGTACGCCTGCCGGCTGACCACCCGGCGACCGCCGATCTCCTCAAGGCGCTGGCCGCCCGGACCATGCTGCGGCCGGCCGACCCGGACACCCGGCCGGCCGTCCAGGTGGTAGCGGACGGGCAGGGCCGGCTCGTCATCCGGGACGACTACGGCCCCCTTCACGCGCCCCGACCGGCGACCCGCGCCGACATCGCCGCGATCGCCACCAACCTTCAGCGGATCGCCCAGGCCAGCGCGCTGCGGCGGCTGACCGCCGACCCGGACCGGCCGCTTCGGCACGACCTACGCGTCGAGTGGGGGCGGGTGCGCGACGGGCGGGAGGAACAGCTCGAACTCACCGGGAGCCTGCTGTTCGCTCACGCCGACGAGCGCATCTGGTTCCGGCTGCGCAACGAGGGCGACCGCGCGGTGTACGTGTCGCTGATCGACATCGGCATCTCCTCCCGGATCGCCGTTCTGACCCACTCCGATCCCGGCGGCATCAGGTTGGCACCGGGCGGGTCCTACACCCACGGGTGGAACGAGGACCGGCGGCTGTTGACCGGTGTGCCGATGATCTGGCCGCCCGGCATCGACCCGGCGGTACCCCGGCCCGAGACCGTTCTGGTGCTGATCAGTGACGGTCCGGTGGACGTCTCGGTGCTCCAGCAGGGAGGGCTGCGCGACGGCCGCGTCCGGTCGGGGCTGGAGAACCTGCTCGCCCAGATCGCCCAAGGGGGGAGCCGCGAGATCGGTGACGCACCGGCGTCCCAGGTCCGCTACACGATCCAGCCGATCGACTTCACCGTCAGCCCGACTGCTCCACCCATCGCCGAGCGGGCGACGTTCCTCGTCGACGACCGCCCAGCCCAGCCGATCCGGTTGTTGGGGTCGCGCGGCACGACACCGATGCAGGTGGCGGTCCGCATCGCTGAGCTGACCGTGCACCGCAACCGGGCCCTGGGCAGCGCCGACGTCCGGGTGGACGCGGTTGTGCTCACCGGCGGATCGGGAACGCAGCCGGTCTACCGGGCGGCGACGATGCGGTTCGCCAACGTACGGGACGGCGAGCGGCTGCCGCTCGACAACGTGCTGATCTACCACGGTCCGGCGGTCGATTTTCTCGACCTCGCGGTCTGGGTCTCCCGCGACACCAGCGGCAGCCTTGCTCTCAGCGCGCTGCTCGAGCAGCGGCTCACCAGTCCGGCGGTGCAGGGTGCCGGTCTTCGGGTGGCCGAGCTGGCGCTGACCGCCCCGCACGCGGCCGTGGCGGTCGCCGTGGCGGGTGCCGGAGCGGTCCTGGTCAACACCGCCTACGAGCTGCTCACCGGCGTGGTGGGCCCGAGCATCGGGCTGTACCGCACCTCACTGCTGGCTCAGGAGCAGTTCGGTATCGGCCGCCACGAGCGGCGTCCGCAGGACTTCTCGTTCACGTTCACCGTGGACGGGGTGGCCTGACCGTCCACCATCCACATCACCGAAGGGATCCGAACCGCATGGACAAGAAGCTCATCATCAACCAGTTCGAGTGGTCGGTAGCCGACGAGGACGCGCTCGCCGTGGCCGAGGCCGTCGAGCAGGCGATGGTCAACCGCACCACGGTCCAGCTACGCCTCTACGACAAGGAGCGACGCCCGGTCACGGTCTACCTCAACGGCGCCGCCGCGGCCTTCGTGGTGTTCGACCCGCACGGAGATCCGCGTCCCAGCCAGATGTCCTGAGTTTCGCCGGCGGCCCGTACGTATCGTGCGGGCCGCCGTACGTAATCTCCGGTATTCCGCCGCCGGCCCCTGCCCGTACCGCGCTCCTACCTCGACCATCGACGCGAAGGTCGAGGTAGGAGGGTTGTCGTGGCAGATTCCCAGAAGCAGTCCGCCGACGCGGACCGGGTCCGCGGGCTGGCCCGGCAGGGACGGTTGGCCCAGTGCTTCCGGCACGCGTCCGTCGAGGAACGCCGGCTGCTCCGCAGTGGCGCCTTCGAGATCGTTTGGCAGCTCGTCTTCCTGCGGATCACCCAGCCGCTCGAGCGCAGGCGTCGCCACCTGTGCGCCAAGGGCGTGCCCTGGCTCGCCCCGGACTGCCTCGACCGGTTTCACCACGACGTCGAGGCGGTCCTGGACGACCTCTTCGCCCACGCCGACGTGCCGATCGAGAACCTCGAAGGCTGGCTGGTCCGGTGGATGCAGCGTGCCACCGTCGACGGCTACCGCCGGCGCCGCGGCGAGCGCGGGGCTCCGCAGCGTCCGCGGGTACCCAAGAGCCTGATCGCCGCGCTCGGCGGCGAGCCGTGGATGGTCGAGTTGGCCAGGCTGATCCTCGACTGGGTCGGCACCGACGCCACCGCCGGTGGGTCACTGTGGCCGCTGGCCGTCTGGGCCGAGCGGCGTGCCAGGTTTACCGGCGACCAGCACGGCGGCGAGTCGACGGTCTCCGCCGAGGTGGAGACCGTCCTGGCCGCGATGCGGCGCCGGCCGGGGTGGTACGAGCGGACGGTGGAGGCACCGCTCGGCCGGAAGCAGGCACCGGTTTCGTTCTCGGCCGGTCACCCCGAGTCCGAGCCGCTCGCTCTGGTGGCCCAGCACGAGAGGGACGACTCGCTCCTGCAGGAGTTGGCCGCGCGCGCGATCGATCTCGTGGAACGGCGGATGACGGCCGGTGAGGACCTGCACGCCCTGGTAACCGACGTGCTGACCACGGTCTTCGGCGAGCTGACCACTGAGCATGACCTGAGCCGTTCCCCAGGCGAGGACCCGGTCGACCCGGACCGGGTGGCCGCCCTCATCAGTGACCGCAAGCGGTTGGACCACATCGTCGCGACCGTCGTGGACCTGCTCGGTCGGGCGTAATCGTCCGTCAGAACCGTAAGAGACAGACGGAGGGAGGGGACATCGATGAGTCGGCCGGAGGAGACGGACGTCGCCCGGCGGATGCGCGGGGTCGCCCGTGTCCAGCAGGTGCTGAGGACCGCCGCGGACCGGACCATGACCGACCCCCGGGCGGCCATGGCGGAGATCGACGCGGTGATCGCGGAACATCGCGGAGACCCCCACGTCGAAGCGCTGGCCGAGGCCGCCCGCAACGGCCTGGAACTGGCCGCCGGATACTCGGTCGGCGACGGGAGCCGGCTCCGGGCGTCGCTGACCGAGCTGGGCGGGATGCTCGCCGGCCACCCGGAGGGCGACCAGCTTCTCGGGCTGATGCCGGACTACCTGGACGCGTTACAGGCCCAACAGGGCGGGGACACCGAGACCGCCATGGCGATGCTCGTCGACCTGGCGGGCCGGATGAACGAGCTGCCGCAGGGAAATCTGCTGCGCGAGTCGGTGGCCGAGGTCATGCCGATGCTGCAGGCGCTGCAGGCGGCATCGCGTGGCGAGGTGAGCTCGATGCCGCTGCCGCACGCAGGGTCCTCCGACGCGGAACGGGCCGTGTACCTGAACACTCGGGGCGGCACGACCCTGCGGATGGGCGACGAACGGGACCCGGCGAGGATCGCTGCGGCGATCGGCGACCTGCGCGAGGCGGTGGCCCTCACCCCCGACCACCATCCGGATCACGTCTTCCACCTGGCGTCGCTGGCGCTGGGCCTGAACCACCGCTCGGAGGTCACCGGTTCGCTGTCGGACGTGAGCGAGGCGGTCACGCTACTGGAGCGGGCGCGGGAACTGGCCGGTGGTCCGGAAAATCCCTACTGGTCGTACCTCACCGGCATGCTCGGCCAACTGCGGCGCCGAAGCGGCGAGGCGTCGCCCGCCCGGCTCGCCATGCTCGAGGGGCTGCGCGGATACGCCTGGCGGGTGCTGCTGGAACCCGACTCGGCGACCGCGCGTGACGTCGCCCGGCAGGCGGCCGTCGAGGCGATCGCCGCCGCCGGCCGATGCCTGGTGGACCAGCAGCCCGAGGACGCGCTCCGGGCACTGGACGGCGGACGCGCACTGATGCTTTTCGCCGCGACCGAACTGCGCGACCCGGGCACTCGGCTCACCGCGGCCGGTCACCCGGAACTGGCCGCCCGATGGCGGGCGACCGAGACTCCGGACCCCCGGCTACGGGAGGACGTCCTGCAGGTCCTGGCGCGCGATACAGGGCTGCTCGACCCGCTCGGCCTCGACGAGATCCGGGACGCCCTACGCCGGCTCGGCGTGGACGCGCTGGCCTATCTCGTACCGGCTGACCCGCCGGCGCCGGGCTGGGCGGTGATCGCGCCGGCCGAGGGTGAACCGTGGTTCCTGGCACTGCCGAACCTCACCATCGGTGAAGGTACCGACGTCGAGCGGTACCTGTCTGCCGTGGCCAGCCGCTCGCCCGAGCTGACGACGCGTGAGGTCGGAGCGGACGATCCGGCCGAGTTCGCGGACCGGGTCGACGCGCTGTGCGGCTGGGCGTGGAAGGCCGCGATGGGGCCACTGGTCAAGCCGTTCCTCGGCACCGACCACGTGCCGCGTCTCGTGCTCATCCCGATGGGCGACCTGGCCCGGGTGCCGTGGCAGGCGGCCCGCGACCCGGACGGGACCTACGTGGTGGAGCGGGTCGCGCTCGCCCAGGCCGCGTCCGCCCGGATGTTCTGCGACACGGCCGCGGCCGAGCCGGTCCGGTTGACCTCGGGCGGCATGGTGCTGGCCGACCCGGACACCGGCCGGCGCGCGGCCGACCTGCGATCGGCGCGCCTCGAGGCGTATGGGATCCACCAGTCGTTCTATCCCGCCGCCACCTACGTCGGCCGGTGGCCGAACGGAAAGGTCAGCCCCTCCGGGGCGGGCACCCCCGACGACGTACGCGCCTGGCTGCTCGCCGACGGCGCCCAGGCCGGTACGGTGCTCCACCTCGCGTCGCACGGGGTGATCGAGACGGCTCGTGCCTCGGCGTCGTCGCGTCTGCTGCTGGCCGGCGGGGACCTCACCGCGGACGAGTTGATCGCACTACTGGCCGGTCCGAACCGGCATCCGATCGCGCTGGTCGTGCTCGCCGCCTGCCACACCGGCCGCTCGATCCACGGGTACGACGAGGCGTACAGCCTGGGCACGATGTTCCTGGCCGCGGGTGCCCGCTCGGTGCTCTCCACCCAGTGGAGCATTCCCGATCAGGACACCTCGCTGCTGATGTACATGTTTCACCACTTCTTGACGGCCGAGCACCGCGCTGTCTGGGACGCACTGCGCCGGGCGCAGATGTGGATGCTCGACGGCGACCGGCGGCCGCCCCGGACCATGCCGAGCCCGTTGCGTCGCATGCTCGCCGACACCGATCCGGCGCGGGTGGTGGCGTGGGCCGGCTTCACCCACTGGGGACAGTGACCGACGGAAGGGCGGGAGCGCCATGCAGGACCCCATCGAGCGGCTCCGGGAGGAGCTGTCCCGGCTGACCGGCCCGGCCCGGCTGCCGAAGCTGACCCAGCTCGGGCAGGCGCTGGCCACGGACTACTGGCGGGCCGGACCGGGGCGGCCCGCGGCACTCGGTCTCCTGTCCGCCGCGATCGAGGCGTGGGACGAGGCCTACCGGCTGGTCGACCCCGGTGACCCGGCCCGCGGCCAGGTGGCCGTCCAGCTCGGCTGGCTTCTGTCGGCCCGGCACAGTGCACACGGCAGCGGGCCGAGGGACCGGGACAGCGGCATCTTCGTGCTCACCGAGGCCACCAAGTTCACCAACCTGCCACCGATGCAGGCAGCCATGGCTCGCATCGCGTTGGGTCAACTACACCTGGCCCGGGCCACGGAGGCGATGAGCCCGGCTGCCGCGCGGAGTGGCTTTCTCGGTGGGGGGTCGTCGGGTGCGGCCCAAGACGCCGACGAGGCGGCGCGACTGTTCCGGGAACTGCTCGCCGGGCCGGTACTGAGCACCGATCTCACAAGCATGGTCCGCGCCATGCTGGCCGTGGCCGAGTCGATCCATCCGCTGCTCAGCGGTGACCTCGCCAACTTCGACCTGGGCAGGATCATCGACGCCATGTCGCGGCTTCAGGACGTGCAGCGCAATGGGCTGCCGATCAACCTGTGGAACCAGGCAAACATGGCCGATCCCCTTGACTATCCGGTCACCGTCATGCGCGGCGACGGGCGGTCCGCCCCGGTGGTGCCGCCACGAAGTCCCACGCCAGCGGCAACCGCAGCGGCTACGGGCACCCAGCCAACCGCGGCCCGCCGGATCGCCAGGGAGCAACTCGCTGCTCTGGCCGCTGACCGCGAACGGCCGGTCTGGGAGCAGGCCCTGACGATGCTGCTGGCCGGTCCGGACGGGATCGGGCCCGGTGACCTGGATGCTTTCGTCGGGGCAGCGGCCAGCGCGGTGGACACGCCGGATGGTGGTGACTCGGTCGAACGCGGCCTCGACCGGCTGCTGTCGGTGGTCGGACTGTGCCTTCGGCAGCGGCGCGACGGCAGCGGCTGGGACGACGAGGACGCCGGCGGCGACGCCCGCCGGGCCGCCGCGCGAGACCTGCTGGCCGCGACGAGGTGCATACCACCCGACCATCCCGCCGCAGTCACGATCGTGGAGGCGGCCGGTGGGCTGCTGGACGAGACCCGGCCGCTGTCGGGCGCCGTTGCCGAGATCGCGGACGACCTGCTGCGGTACGCAGAACGGATGGAATCGCGGCCGCCCGTGGTGAGCGCGCTCGCCGAGCTGTGCCGTACGGTGATCGCGCTGCACTCCGGTAGCCTGAGCCATCCGGACCCGCTCGCCGCCGTGGCCGCCGTGCCGACCGGTCACGCCTGGCGGGGCCCGCTCGACACGGCCGCCGCACACGCCCGGCTCGCCGTAGCGGTGCACAACTGCCTCCCGGCTGCGGGCAGTGCGGGCAGTGGCGGGGATCTCACCGCGGTTCTCGACGCGCTGCTTCGCCACGATCCGACCGATCTCCGATCGGCTCTCGACGCCGCCGCAGACCGGTCGTCACCGCCGACCCGGGCCGTTCTCGCCGGGGCTCGCCTGCGCTTGGGCGACGATCTCGACCGCGCGATCACCCTGCTGGCCGATGTCGTCGGGCTGCTCGACGAGGGTGGCCTGCGCACCCGGACCTGGTGGCGGCTCGCCGAGGCGTACCGGCGGCGGGGTGCCGCCGGCGACACCGAACGGTGCCGCAACGCCGGCCGGAACGCGCTGGACGGCGCGGACGTCGACCCGGGCGACGCAGCGCGCTTCGCCGGATGGATGCTGGCGGAGGGCCGGGGGGCGGAGGCGTTCGCCGCGCTGGAGATCGCTGCGGTCGCACCGAAGCGGGCCGGGGTCGACTCGCTGACCCACGACGTGCTGGCGGTCCTCGTCGGAGTCGTGCCGGCCGAGGCGCCCATCGCGAGCGTGCCCACTCCGGCCGAGGTCGCCGCCGCGGTCCGTGCTATCGGTGCGGCTGCCCTGCTCTATGTGCACCCGACCGACGATGCCGGGCTGACCGCCGGGGTGCTCTGCCTCGATCCGGCGACCGGTCAGCTCGATGTGCTCGCGAACCTCCCGGTCACCGATCCGCTCGTCGCGGACGACCCGGGTTGGCCGGCGATCCTCGGTCGGTGGACTGCAGGGCGCCTCCTGGTGGCCGCCACGGGCGAGCTGAGCCGCGTGGGCCTGGTTGCGGTGTGCACCGGAGACGGGCGTCGGCTGGGCCAGCAGGTCGGCATAACCGACGTTCCGTCCGGCACGCACGTCGTCCGGTTGGCGGCGCGGTCCATTCCGCCGCTGACGGACGAGCCGGTGTTCGTGGTCAACCCACGCGGTGACCGGAACGACGCGATGGCCGAGGTCATGATTCTGCGGAGGCTGTTCTACCCGAGGTCGGTCTGTCTCGGCCGAGCACTGGAGCCGGTTGACGGGGTGGGTGGGCCGGAGGACGTACGCAAGCATCTGGCCAGAGCGTCGGTCCTGCATCTCGCGTGCGGACTGGACGGGACGGCCCTGCAACTGGCCGGCGAGGAGTTGTTCGACCTGGCGTCGGTAAGCGGCGCCCGCGGCATGGTCGTCCTTTCCGCGCCGGTTGCGTGGGATCTTGTGCCAGCGCTGCTCGACGCCGGGTTCGCAGGGGTGATCGGCTGGCGCTGGGCAGTGCCGGCACCGTTCGCCGCGCTCGCACTCTTCCTCGTCCATCTGGAACTGGTCGACAACCGGAGACCACCGGCCGAGGCGGTCGGCATGGTGCAACGGTGGATGCTCGACCCCGATCGAACCGTTCCGCCATACCTGCCCGGCGCTTGTCTGAACACCGTCAATGCGACTGACCTGACCCGACCGACCCTGTGGGCCGCGTTGGCGTACAGCGGCCGCTGATCGGGGCCGAGATGGCCGAGGACGTGCGAGATCTGCTGGTTCGGGAGCTTCGGTGCGCGGTGGCGGACCGGATCACGGGCGGCATCCACCCGGACGAGATCGCGGCCGGACTGGCCCGGCGGCTGCGCCGGATCAAGCAGTTGCAGGAGGATGCGGCCAGGTCGGGGAGCTGTGCTTGGAACAGCACCGAGGGTCGTGCTGGTGGCCGCAAGTTCGAAGAAGCCAGGATTCGTGCCGCGCGTAAGGATTGCAGGGAGTGATCAAGTGATGACAGTGGCAGAGGTGGATCGGTAGCAGAATCCGGAGGCGGTCGTGGGTGGTTCAGTTTCCTTCTGGGATACGGCGGGAGCGGTCGTCCTGGGCCTGTGGGCAGTTGTCATGTGGGCCGCGGTCGGCGTTCTTGCGTACGCGAACCATGGTCCCGTGCGTCCGTGGGTGTTCACCGGGGCGACGGGGGTGATCGGCCTGGGGGTCCTCGGGCAGATCGGCCACGTGCAGGAGCACATCGCCCAGGCCGGTTACTGGGTGGCCCACCCGAACGCGAAACCGTGGATGACGCCCTGGGGCGACGGACTGGCCAATGGGTTCGGGCAGGTGGACCCGACAAAGCCCTCATTGGGCATGGAGGTCCTGCATCTCACCGGCAACTTCATCTTCCTGGCCGGCCTGGCCGGGATCATGTTGATAACCAAGCGGGCGGCGTCGACGGTGTCGCGCAGGTGGGCTCGGATGGGGGTGTGGATGCAGGGCATCCACGGCCTTGAGCACCTGTTGCTGACGTTGTCGGTGGCGTTCGGAGCCAAACAGGCGATCGGCCTGTCCACCTGGTTCGGTACGCTGCAACCCGGGCCGGGCCTGTGGACGTACCGGATCTGGTGGCATGCGCTTGCCAACCTCGTGGGTTCGGTCATCTTCGCGATCGCGCTCTATCACCTGTGGCGTGAGCGAAAAGTCGTCCGAGCCGCCTACCAGCCTGCCGTCCACCCGACCGCGACCAGGGTGATCGACGATCGGATGGTCGGCGCTGCCTCGTCGTGAAAGTCCGGAGCGGTTCAGCTGGTCAGGTCGCGGCGGTTGAACGCCGCTAGGGCGATGATCAGCAGCACCGCGGTGGTGCCGGTCAGGATGGCTCGACCGTCACCGCCCGCAACGTCAGCTACGACGCTCGCTCAGTGCCGGCGGCAGCACGACCTTCGGCTTCCTGGACTCGTCGAGCGGCACCCACGGCGTACCGTCGTTGACCTGCGCGGCGAGCTGACAGGCCGGGTGGGCGACGGCGCGATGTCCGTCGCCCACCCGGCCGGAGCCGCAGCCCGGCTCAGTTCGACCCGCTCAGCCGAAGAACGCCCGCAGGTGCTGGACGAGCACCTGGGGCTGCTCGTCCACGAAGTAGTGCCCGGTGTTGTCGATCTGGACCAGTTGCGGGTTGGTGGCCTGCTGGCTCAGCGTCGCGGCGAAGCCCGGGTAGAAGATGTCGTGGGCGATACCCAGGACCGGGACGGTGATCGGCGAGTACGTCTCGTTATCGAGAATGTCCTGACCCAGCGCCTTGTACCAGCCGTTGCCGCCCCGAATGGCGTCCGGGGTCGAATAGGCCAGGGCGTAGACGGCCCGGTCGAAATCATTGATCGCGGCCTTGTTGACCAGGAGATTGTCGAACATCCAGTCGATGAGGAACCGGGACCGGCCGGTGATGAGCTGCTCCGGCAGTTGCGACACCTGGTTGAAGGCGAACCACCAGGGGTGGAACGGGGCACCCGGCGCCGGCAGCATGCGGAACTCGTAGTAGCTGCTGTTCGGGTGGGCCACGTCCAGCATGGCGATCTTGTTGATGACCGAGGGGTGGTTCGCCGCCATGCTGTAGGCGACCATCGACCCCATGTCGTGACCCACGACGTTCACCTTGGCGTAACCCAGCGCCCCGGCCAACGCCGCGATGTCCGCCGCCATGGTCTTCTTGTCGTACCCGGACGCGGGCTTGCTGGAGTTGCCGGCGCCGCGCAGGTCGACGGCGATCACGCGGTACCGGGTGGCCAGCGCGGGCATCACCTTGTGGTACTCCCACCACGTCTGCGGCCAGCCGTGCAGCAGGATCAGGGGTTCCCCGCGCCCGCCGGCGACGTAGTGCAGCCGGATTCCGTTGACGTCCGCGTACCTGCTCGTGAACCCCCCGGGAAGGGCGGCTGCGAGGTCGCCGGCGGACGGAGCGGCGATCCGCGCGCCGTCGGTTGACGGTGCGGCCTGTGCCGCGGTGCCGGTCGCCGCCGCGGTGACCGCGCCGGCCCCGAGCGCGATCAGCTTCCTTCTGTTCATGGAAGACACGCATGCTCCAGTTCTCTAGACGGTGCCAAGGATCTTTACCGACTTCGGTAAGTGCAGGCTCGTGACAAGGCCACTCATGCCTGATGGTCGATGGGAAATGACTGATGAGACCTAATTTCCTGCGCCTGCGTCCGATGGTCGGGATTGCCATCAACGGGAATGCCGTCAACGGGACAGACGACGATCTTAACCACATTCGTGGACGTGCTTCGAGTTGATCTCTTGATTCACCGAGTCGATGTTGTCCGGTTGTGGCCGGCCCGCCGTTGGGTGCACCAGGCATCAGCGCAGGTCGGTGCATAACTGGCCGCTACCCGGTCGGCGTTCGTGGTCGAGGTGGGCGGAGCCGCATTTTTCGGCTCGATGACGGTGCCGAACAACGCCAGCCTCGGCAACACCGAGCGCAACTTCACCTTCGACGGCGGTTCTTCGGTGTTCCGGAACGACACCTCGTGCTACGGCGGCCCGAACGACCGGATCGTCGGCAACTCAGACAGCTCGAACCAGTTCTGGTCCGGCAGCAACGGATCCCGGTGCGCCCAGTACTCCGGCGCCCTCGGCTGGTCCTTCGCCCGGGTGGTCACCCCGTAACCCATTGCCGACGCCGGCGGCGGTGTGGGGAGGTCGACGCGGTGCGTCCCGACGCCCCGTGTGTTGACGCGGTCCGCGAATCGGGGCAGGCTGTGGCAGCGCTCCCAACGGCGAGCTTCGATTTCCTCAGGAAGGAAGAGCTCGTGCGTCCCACCACAGCACTGCTTCCGGTCGTGCTGGCCGCCACCCTCGGCGGCCTGGCCCTGCCCACGCCCGCCCAGGCCGCAGCCGGTCCGGCGCTGGCCGTCGACGTCACCGCCGGCCGGCACGCGATCAGCCCGTACGTCTACGGGATGAACTTCGCCGACGAGGCGCTCGCCCGTGAGCTGCGGCTGCCGGTGCACCGGTACGGGGGCAACGCCACCACCCGCTACAACTTCCGGACCGACACCACCAACCGGGCCTCGGACTGGTACTTCGAGAACATCCCGAACGACAACCCGGATCCGGCCAGCCTGCCGGACGGCTCGGAGAGTGACCGCTTCGTGCAGCGGAACAAGGCCACCGGCACGGACACGATCATGACGGTGCCGATGATCGGCTGGGTCGCCAAGGACCGGGCCCGGGCGTGCGGCTTCAGCGTCGCCAAGTACGGGCCGCAGGAGTCCACCGACCAGTGGGCGCCGGACTGCGGCAACGGCAAGAAGCCGGACGGCAGCCTGATCACCGGCAACGACCCGGAGGACACCAGCGTGGCGGCCGGGCCGGAGTACGCCGGCGACTTCGTCACCCACCTGAAGGAGCGGTTCGGTGCCGCCGGCGCCGGTGGGGTCCGGTTCTACAACCTGGACAACGAGCCGGACCTGTGGCACTCCACCCACCGCGACGTCCGCCCGGTCGGGCTGGGCTACGACGAACTGCGCGACCGCACCTACGCGTACGCCGCCGCGATCAAGGCGGCCGACCCCGGCGCGAAGACGCTCGGCCCGGTCGGCTGGGGTCTGAACTCGATCTTCTATTCCGGGCTCGACCAGGACACCTGCTCCCGGACCGGCTGCTGGTCGAACCCGCCGGACAAGGCCGCGCACGGCGGTCAGGACCTCGGCCCGTGGTATCTGGACCGGATGCGCGAGTACGAGCAGCAGCACGGCAGGAGGATCCTCGACTACTTCGACGTGCACCTCTATCCCCAGCAGTCCGGCGTGAGCGGGTCGGACGCCGGCGACGCCGCCACCCAGGCGCTGCGGCTGCGCTCGACGCGCCAGCTCTGGGACCCGACGTACACCGACGAGAGTTGGATCAACCAGCCGGTCCGGTTCATTCCGCGGATGCGGGAGCTGGCCGACGAGCACTACCCGGGCACGAAGATCGCGATGACCGAGTACAGCTGGGGCGGGTACGGCTCGCTCAACGGCGCGCTCGCCCAGGCGGATGTGCTCGGCGTCTTCGGCCGCGAAGGGCTCGACCTGGCCAGCCTGTGGACCGCGCCGGCCGCCGACCAGCCGGTGGCCGACGCCTTCCGGATCTACCGGAACTACGACGGCGCGGGCGGCGCGTTCGGCGAGACCTCCGTCCGGGCCACCAGCGCCGACCAGGGCAAACTGGCCGTGTACGCGGCCGAGCGGGCCGCCGACAAGGCGTTGACCCTGGTCGTGGTCAACAAGAGCGGCGACGACCTGACCAGCCCGGTGTCGCTCACCGGCGCCCCCGCTGGCAGCGCCGAGGTCTACCGCTACAGCGCGGCGAACCTGGCCGGGATCGTCCGGGAGGCCGACCAGCCGGTCACCGCCGACGGCTTCACCGCCATCTTCCCGGCCAACTCCATCACCCACCTGGTGCTGCCGCGCGGGACCACCCCCGGTGACACGAAGCCGCCGACCGCGCCGGGCCGGCCGACCGCCGGCACGGTCACCGCCGACAGCGTCGCGCTGAGCTGGGCACCGTCCACCGACGACACCGGCGTGACCGGCTACGACGTGCACCGGGTCGACGCCAGCGGCACGGTGAAGGTGGGCAGCGCGACCGGCACCTCGTACACGGTGACCGGGCTGAGCCCGGACTCCCCGTACACGTTCGTGGTGACCGCCCGGGACGCGGCGGGCAACGTCTCGGCGGCCTCGCCCGGGCTGGCCGTGCGGACCGCGCCCACCACCCCGGCCGGCGGCTGCGCGGTCGGTTGGGCGGCGAACAGTTGGCCCGGTGGCTTCACCGCGACCGTGACGATCAGGAACACCGGAAGCACCGCTGTCGACGGCTGGACGTTGGCCTTCGACTTCCCCACCGGCACCCAGAAGGTCGGTCAGGGCTGGTCGGCCACCTGGAAGCAGGACGGGGCGGCGGTGACCGCGACGAACCTGAGCTGGAACGGCCGGCTGGCCCCCGGTGCGTCCACCAGCATCGGCTTCAACGGCACGTGGAGCGGCACCAACCCGGCGCCCACCGCGTTCAGCCTCAACGGCCGCCGCTGCGGTTGAGTCATCGCCGGGCCGGCGGCGGCGACGCCCCGGCCCGGCGACGTAGCCGCGTCAACCTCCGGGTCAGGCGATGCTTGTCGATGTTAGCGCCATCATCACCGGGGCTGGCCCGGTTTGGGCGCGCGGCAGCCGGGTCGGCGACCCGCAGGTTGGGTCGGGGAACGAGCTGGTCGATGATTCGGGAAAGTTACGACTTGACGAACGCCATGTTATCGCCCACATTCGATGGTCAAGGACGAGGCTGCGGCTTACCGGGCGGGTCTGCCTTGTCGAGATGTTGTGCGCGACCGCGCGGACGACATCTTGTTAGCGCTAACACCCGACGGGCCCCCCGTCCGGGTTCAGGCCATTCGAGGAGGATCATGTTTGGCTTCGGTAGGTCCCCATCGGTCATCTCGCCGCCGTCGCGGCGGCGGGCCTGGTTGCCGCGGGTCGTCGCGGCCGGCGTGACGGCTGTGGTGGCCGGCGTCGGCGCCACGGCGGTGCTGTCCACCCCGGCCGCCGCGGCCTCGGTCGACACGAGCGCCTGGTACGTGCTGGTCAACCGCAACAGCGGCAAGGCGCTGGACGTCTACAACCTGGCCACGAACGACGGCGCGCGGATCGTGCAGTGGGCGCGCAACAACGGCAACCAGCAGCAGTGGCAGTTCGTCGACTCGGGCGGCGGCTACTACCGGCTGCGGTCGCGGCTCTCCGGCAAGGTGCTCGACGTCTACAACTTCTCCACCGCCAACGGCGCCAACATCGTGCAGTGGGCCGACCACAACGGGACGAACCAGCAGTTCCGGCTGGCCGACTCCGACAGCGGCTACGTCCGGATGATCAACCGGAACAGCAACAAGGTGATGGAGGTGCAGGGCGCCTCGACCGCCGACGGCGGCAGCATCGTCCAGTACGACGACTGGAACGGCAGCAACCAGCAGTGGCAGCTCGTCCGCGTCGACGGCGGGGGTAACCCCACCCCACCGCCGACCACGCCGCCGCCGGGTGGCACGTGCAACCTGCCGTCGTCGTACCGGTGGTCCTCCACCGGCGCGCTGGCCCAGCCGAAGTCGGGCTGGGTGTCGCTGAAGGACTTCACCGTCGCGCCGTACAACGGCCGGCACCTGGTCTACGCCACCACGCACGACAACGGCTCGTCCTGGGGCTCGATGAACTTCGGCCTGTTCTCCAACTGGTCGGACATGGCCTCGGCCAGCCAGAACGGCATGTCCCAGGGCACCGTCGCGCCGACGCTGTTCTACTTCGCCCCCCGCAACATCTGGGTCCTGGCCTACCAGTGGGGCCCCACCGCGTTCTCCTACAAAACCTCCACCGACCCCACCAACCCCAACGGCTGGTCCTCCGCGCAACCCCTGTTCACCGGCAGCATCTCCGGCTCCGGCACCGGCCCGATCGACCAGACCCTCATCGCCGACGACCAGAACATGTACCTGTTCTTCGCCGGCGACAACGGCAAGATCTACCGAGCCAGCATGCCGATCGGCAATTTCCCCGGCAACTTCGGCTCCACCTACACCACCATCATGAGCGACAGCACCAACAACCTCTTCGAAGCCGTGCAGGTCTACAAACTGCAGGGCCAAACCCGCTACCTCATGATCGTCGAAGCCATCGGCTCCCAGGGCCGCTACTTCCGCTCCTTCACCGCCACCAGCCTCAGCGGCTCCTGGACCCCCAACGCCGCCACCGAGAGCAACCCCTTCGCCGGCAAGGCCAACAGCGGCGCCACCTGGACCAACGACATCAGCCACGGCGAACTCATCCGCACCACCGCCGACCAGACCTTCACCGTCGACCCCTGCAACCTGCAACTGCTCTACCAGGGCCGCTCCCCCAACTCCGGCGGCGACTACGGCAAACTGCCCTACCGCCCCGGCCTGCTCACCCTGCAGCGCTGACGACGTCGCCCGACACCTGAGATCGGATCGAGCCGGCCTCCCCACTTCGGGGAGGCCGGCCCCTTCAGGCGGGGTAGGCGCGGGTCTCGGCCGCCTTGACGGCCGCCCACACGGCCCGGCCCGGGGCCAGGTCCAGGTGACTGGCGGCGGCCGGGGTGATGTCCGCGGCGACCGCGACCGGGCCGTCCAGTTGCACGCGCAGGTTGTCGCCGTGGCGTTGCAGCCCCGCGATGACGGCGGGCCAGGTGTTGCGCGGACTGCCGTCCGGCCGACGTGGGTGCAGGGCGACGGCCGACGGCGGGAACGCGACGAACGCGTCGCCGTGCAGGGCGTCGGCGACGGTCAGGGTGAGCCGGCCGTCGACCCGTACGGCGTCGCCGTCGGCGACGCCGCGGTAGAGGTTGAGGCCGACGAGACGGGCGACGTAGTCGGTGCGCGGCCGGGCGGTGACGGCGGCGGCGTCGCCTTCCTGCACGACCCGGCCCTCCTCGACGATGACGAGCCGGTCGGCCAGCACCAGGGCGTCCAGCGGATCGTGGGTGACCAGCAGGGTCGCGCCGGGATGGGCGGCCAGGTGCCGGTGCAGTTCGGCGCGGGTGTCGAGCCGGGTGCGGGCGTCGAGGGCGGCGAGGGGCTCGTCGAGCAGCAGCAGCACCGGGTCGACGGCCAGGGCCCGGGCGAGCGCGACCCGCTGGGCCTGCCCGCCGGAAAGCCGTCCCGGCCGGCTGCGCGCCTGGGCGGCCAGGCCGACCCGGTCCAGCCAGTCGGCGGCCCGACGGCGTGCCTCGCGCCGGTCGGCGCCGTGCCGCCGCGGCCCGAACGCGACGTTGTCCAGCGCGCTCAGGTGCGGAAAGAGCAGGTAGTTCTGGAAGACGACACCGATCGGCCGGTGCTCGGGTGGGCTCCAGCGGCGCTGGTCGGGTCGGTCGACGTCCCGCCCGGCGAGGACCAGGTGGCCGGCGGTCAGCGGTTGCAGGCCGGCGAGGGCGCGTAGCGCGGTGGTCTTGCCGGCGCCGTTGGGACCGAGCAGCGCGACCACCTCCCCGGCGCCGATGCGCAGCGACACGTCCAGGCGGAAGGTGGCCCGGTCGACGACCAGGTGGGCGTCCACGACCGGGCTCATGCGCTGGTGATCCACTTGTCCCGCAGGCCGGCGAGGACGGCCACCGACACGGTCAGCAGGACCAGGCTGAGCACCACCGCACCGTCCAGGTCGCCGCCCTCGATCGTCTGGTAGACCGCCAGGGGCATGGTCTGGGTGACCCTGGGATAGTTGCCGGCGAACGTGATCGTGGCACCGAACTCGCCCAACGCCCGCGCCCAGCACAGCACCGCTCCCGCGGCCACACCCGGTGCCACCAGGGGCAGCGTGACGTGGGTGAACGTGGTCCAACGGCTGGCACCGAGGGTGGCGGCGGCCTCCTCGAAGCGGGCGTCGGCCCCGCGCAGCGCGCCTTCGACGGCGATGACCAGGAACGGCATGGCGACGAACGCCTCCGCGACCACCACGCCTGTGGTGGTGAACGGCAGCGTGAAGCCGAACGTGCCGTCCAGCCAAGCGCCGAGCAGGCCCCGGCGGCCGAACACCAACAGCAGCGCCACGCCGCCGACCACCGGCGGCAGCACCAGCGGGACCGTGACCAGCGCCCGGACCAGCCGGCGGCCGGGAAACCGGGCGCGGGCCAGCAGCCAGGCCAGGGGTACGCCCAGCAGCAGGCACACGCCGGTGGCGACGGTGGCGGTCTGCAACGACAGTCGCAGCGCGGTCAGCGCGCCGGGCTCGGTGAGCCGCTGCGGCAGGCTGGTCCACGGTGCCCGGGCCACCAGGCCGGCCAGCGGCAGCACCAGGAACAGCAGGCCGAGCAGCGCCGGCGCCAGCAGGGCCGCCGGCACCCGTTGCGCCCGACGGCGACGCGGCGGCCCGCCCGGTCCGGGGCGTACCGCCGGGTCGTGTGTGCCGGTCGGGGTCATCGCCGGTCAGGGTCCCTGGAAGCCGGCGGCGGTCAGGGCGGCGGCGCCCCGGTCGGACCGGACGTGGGCGACGAAGGCCCGGGCGGCGGGCTTGTTCGGCGCGTTCCGCAACACGACGATGGGATAGTCGTTGATCGCGCCGGCGGATTCTGCGAACTCGACGCCGTCGACGTCGTCGTCGGCGGCCCGGGTGTCGGTGCGGTAGACCAGCGCGGCGTCGACCTCGCCCAGCTTCACCTTCGACAGGGCGCCCTTGACGTCCTGCTCCAGGGTGACCGGGGTGAGCTTCACGCCCGCGCTCGTCAGCGCCTTGGTCGCCGCCGCGCCGCAGGGCACCTGCTCGGCGCAGAGCGCCACCTTCAGGCCGGGCCGGGTGAGGTCCGCCAGCGCCTTGACGCCCTTCGGGTTGCCCTCCGGCACCGCGATGACGAGCTGGTTGCGCGCGAACGTGGTCGGGGAACCGTCGGCGTTGCCGGCGTCGACCACGGACTGCATGTTCTTCGGGGCGGCGGAGGCGAACACGTCCGCCGGTGCGCCCTGGTCGATCTGGTTGGCCAGCGCGGAACTGCCGGCGAAGTTGAACGTCACCGTCACGCCCGGGTTGGCCGCCTCGAAGTCCCTGCCGATCCGGGTGAACGACTCGGTCAGCGACGCCGCCGCGAACACCGTCACGGTTCCGGTCACGCCGGACGCCGACCCGGCCGGCGCGGAACCCGCCTCGTCGGTGCCGCCGCCGCAGCCGGCCGTCCCCGCCATCGCCAGGGCCGTCATCCCGGCCAGCGCGGCGCGCACGAGACGTGCACCCATCGGCTCACTCCTTTCTCGTGGGTTCCGGTGCCCGGATTCATCCGCCGGCACGTGTCCGGTGGGCCGGGGCGGACCGTTCGACCACCACAGTGGTCGACTTGATCACCGCGACCGCTACCGAACCGACCCGCAGGTCCAGTTCCTCGACCGCCTCGCGGCTCATCAGCGAGACGATCCGGAACGGCCCGGCCTGGATGTCCACCTGGGCCATCACCGTGTCCTTGGCCACCGCTGTCACGATCCCGCGGAGCCGGTTGCGGGCCGACGACTCCTCCGACCGGCCGTCCGGCTCGGCCGCCTGCGCGCGGACGAACGCGGCCAGCTCGACGCCGTCGATCACCCGGTGACCCTGCTCGTCGCGGGTGGCCGGCAACCGGCCCGCGTCCACCCAGCGGCGCACCGTGTCCGTGCTGACGCCGAGCAGAGTCGCCGCCTCACCGATCTGAAACACCGCCACACGGGCAGCCTACCGGCACGCATCTGCAATCAGAAGCTACCCTTCGTCACTGCTGATGCAATGCCTGAATGCTGATCCGGGCCGCACCTGCGGTGGCAGCCGAGCGGCGGGCCGGCTTGTCGGGCAGGTTTTCCGTTCCGCCGGTTTCGGGCGGGCCTGGGGGGAAAGTGGGAGCGAGGAGCCACGTTGTCAGAGACGGGACACACACCATGAAGATCGGTTACAAGCTGTCCAGCGAGGGATTCGGGCCGCAGGAACTCATCCGGCAGGCTGTGCGGGCCGAAGAGGCCGGGTTCGACTTCGTCGAGATGAGCGACCACTTCCACCCCTGGCTCGACACGCAGGGCCACTCGCCGTTCACCTGGACCGTGTTCGGCGCGATCGCCGCGAAGACCGAGCGGATCGGCCTCGCCACCGGCGTCACCTGCCCGAGCGTGCGCTACCACCCGGCGATCATCGCGCAGGCCGCCGCGACCCTGGCCATCGTCTCCGACGGCCGGTTCACGCTCGGCGTGGGCGCGGGGGAGCGGCTCAACGAGCACGTGGTCGGCCAGGGCTTCCCGGGCGTGCGGGTGCGGCACGAGCGGCTGCGCGAGGCGCTGGAGATCATCCGGCTGCTCTGGCGGGGCGGCTACCGGTCCTACGAGGGCAAACACCTGCAGCTCGAGGACGCGCGGGTGTTCGACCTGCCCGACGAGCCGCCGGTGATCGCGGTGGCCGCGAGCGGGCCGGTGTCCGCGGCGATCGCCGCGGAGTGCGGCGACGGGCTGTTCGCCACCGAGCCGAAGCCCGACCTGGTCGAGGCGTACCGCAAGGGGGGCGGTGACGGCCCGCGCTACGCCGAGGTGCCGATGGCCTGGGCGCCCGACGAACAGCAGGCGGTCCGCGCGGCCTGGGAGACCAGCCGGTGGGCGGCGACCGGTTGGAAGGTGATGAGCGAATTGCCGAACCCGGTCAACTTCGAGGCCGCCTCCCGCACCGTCACCGAGGACGACATCCGGCAGCAGTTCGCGGTCGGCCCCGACCCGGATACCCACGTCGCGGCCGTCAAGGAGTACGCCGACGCGGGCTTCGACCACGTCGTGCTCCAGAACGCCGGCCCGGATCCGGACGGCTTCCTCGACTTCTACCGGGACACCCTCGCCGAGCGCCTGCGCGCCCTCGGCTGACTTGCTGCTGCACCCCGACGACTGAGTACCCGTACCGATGGCCGGAGCGGCCGGGGCGACGACAATTCTCCCCATGCGAACCCGAACCATGATCGCCCTGGCCGCGGTCGGCCTGAGCGGACTGACGCTCACCGCCGGCTGCTCCTTCAAGGAGTCCATCTGCGGCAACGGTGAATATCCGGCGATCGCGGTGGGCGCGCAGGGCGGCAGCGCGTGCTTCCCGGAGGGCCAGGAGCCGACAGCGCCGTACGTCCGCTATCCGGAGGGCAAGGTTCCGCAGCACGTCGACGACGAGTGGGACGTCTACTGGCGGACCCACGGCATCGACGAGAACAACCGCATCATCGAGCGCTGAGCGCGACCGGTCAGGCCGGGGAACGGCCGGCGACGAACTCCTCGACGGCGGTGCAGACCCGGCCGAGCGCCTCGGCGGAGCGGGCCAGCGGGCCGGGCGTCATCATCGAGTGGTCGGCGTCCGCCACCTCCACCACATGCGGCGTGAGCCGGCGGGCCACCGCACCGTCCCAGGACGGGTCGGCGGTGCCGCCGGCCAGCAGGAACGGCGCGGTCGCCCGGCCCAGCGGGTCGCGGACGGCCGGGTCGTGCAGCAGCGGGGTCAGCCAGACCGCCGGGATGCCCCGGTCGGCGGCGAGCGGGGCAGCGAAGCTGCCCAGCGACTTGCCGACCAGCAGGTCGGCGCCGGCGTCGAGGACGGGCGCGAGCTGTGCTGCCACCCACCCGGGCGCGGCGTCCAGGCGCAGCTCGTCCAATCGCCAGGTCACCTCGTGCACCTCGAAACCGAGCCGGCGCAACGCCTCCGCGAGGTAGACGAAGAGCGGACCCCGGGTGTCGTAGCCGCGCCCCGGGGCGAGCACCGCCCGCCGATCCGCCATGGTCGCCTCCCGTCCGTCCGGCCGAGGCTCAGGCTAGCCCCTCCGGCTATCTGCGCGACCCCGAGGGCAACGTGGTCGAGGTGCAGTCCTGGCTGCCCCGCTGACCCGGCCCGCTCACAACCGCTCCGGCGTGCCGATGCCGAGCAGGTCCAGCCCCTGGTGCAGCACCCGCGCAGTCACCTCGCACAGCGCCAGCCGGCTCTCCCGCACGGCCCCCTCCGTGCGCAGCACCGGGCAGCGCTCGTAGAACGCGCTGAACGCCGACGCGAGCCGGTGCAGGTACGCGGCGAGGTGGTGGAACTCCAGGCTGTCCGCCACCTCCTCGACCACCGCCGGGAACCCGAGCAGCTCGATCGCCAGCACCCGCTCGGCCGCCTCGACCGGCGTGACGACCGCGCCCGGCAGTGCCGCCACCCCGGCCCGCCGGAAGATCGACCGGATCCGGGAGTACGCGTACTGGAGGTAGGGCGCGGTGTTCCCGTCCAGCGCCAACATCCGTTCCCAGTCCAGCACGTAGTCCTTGTGCCGGTCGCTGGACAGGTCGGCGTACTTGATCGCGCCGATGCCGACCGCGCGCCCCACCTCGGCCGCCTCCGCCTCGCCCAGCTCCGGGTTGCGCTCGCGGGTCAGCGCGGTGGCCCGCTGCACCGCCTCGGTCAGCAACCCGACGAGCTTCACCGCCCCGCCGGCCCGGCTGCGCAGCATCCGCCCGTCCGGCCCGAGGATCGACCCGAACCCGACGTGCTCGGCCCGGGCCGGCGGGGCCAGCCAGCCGGCCTGCGCGGCGGTCGCGAAGACCATCTCGAAGTGCCGCCGCTGCGGCAGCCCGACCACGTAGAGCAGCCGGGTCGCGCCCAGCGTGCCGGTGCGGTGCCGCAACGCGGCCAGGTCGGTCGCCGGGTAGCCGTAGCCGCCGTCGGACTTGCGCACGATCAGCGGCAGCGGCTCGCCGTCCCGACCCACCGACCCGGGCGGAAACACGCAGTCCGCGCCGTCGCTGCGCCGCAGCAGGCCAAGGCGGTCCAACTCGTCGACGGTCGGCGTGAGCAGGTCGTGGTAGGTGCTCTCGCCCCGGAAGTCGGCCCGGGACAGGGTCACGTCGAGCAGGTCGTAAACGGTCAGGAAGTAGCTCTCCGACTGCGTCACCAGCAGCCGCCACAGTCGCACCGTCGCCGGGTCGCCGCCCTGCAAGGCCACCACCCGCCGCCGCGACCGCTCCCGGAACGCCGTGTCGTCGTCGAACTTCCTGCGCGCCGTGGCGTAGAACCCGTCCAGGTCACCGATCGACAGTTCCTGCGCCGCCTCCGCCTCACCCCTGTCGATCAGGTGCTCGATCAGCATGCCGAAGGGTGTGCCCCAGTCGCCGAGGTGGTTGGCCCGCGACACCCGGTGTCCCAGCCACGCCAGCGTCCGCGCCGCCGCGTCCCCGATCACCGTCGACCGCAGGTGACCGACGTGCATCTCCTTCGCCACGTTCGGCGCCGAGTAGTCGACCACCACGGTTTCCGGCTCGGCGACCACCGGCACCCCGAGCCGCGGGTCGGCGGCCAGCGCGGCGACCAGTTCGCCGAGCGCCCGGTCGGCCACGGTCAGGTTGAGGAAACCCGGTCCGCTGACCTCCACCGCCGCACAGAGGTCGGCCAATTCGGCGCGGTCCCGTACCTCCGCGGCGATCGCCCGCGGCGCCCGGCCGAGCCGCCGGGCCAGCGCGAGCGCCGCGTCGGACTGGAAGTCCGCGTGCTGCGAGCGCCGCACGACCGGATCCACCGGCTCGCCGGCCACCGCCGCGAACGCCGGCGCCAGCCGGTCGGTCAACACCTTTTCAAGATCCATGGGTACGCCGATCTCGCTCGATCCGCCGCGCGGATCACCGGATGGGAAGGCGGCGGAGCGAGGACGATCGACGACGACCGGCGGCTCGATCCGCCGGTCGCAGGAGAGGAAGGCTCAGCGCAGGCGGTCGCGGGACCGCCGGCGTCGCAGCGCGCCGAGCCGGACGTCGGGGGACGCCGTCGGGTACGCCTGCCAACTGCTCATGCCGGTAGCGTAACCGGCCGGCCCGGGGGTCGCGCAACCGCGCACCCGGGACCGGCCGGTCGGCGTACCCGATGGTCAGGCCGGCGTGGCGGCGGCCTTGCGGTAGCGCTCGGCCCGTCGCCGCACCTGGGTGTACGCGCTGGTCAGGCCCATCGCCCGGCGGACCTCGACAAGCGTGGCGTGCACCTGCGCCCGGGTCCGTTCGGTGCCGGCGACGATCAGCTCGTCGACCAACCCCGGCTGGGCCTCGAACCGGGCCCGCCGCTCGCGGACCGGGTCGAGGAAGCGGTTGAGCGCGGTCGCCAGCGCCTCCTTGACCTCGACGTCGCCGACCCGGCCCGCCCGGTAGCGCGTCTTGAGGTCCTCGACCTGGGCCAGGTCGGGGTTGAACACGTCGTGGTAGGCGAACACGGGGTTTCCCTCGACCGTGCCCGGCACGTCGGCGCGCACCCGGTTCGGGTCGGTGTACATCCCCATCACCTTGCGCCGCACGGTCGCCGCGTCGTCGGCGAGCCCGATCGCGTTCCCCTTGCTCTTGCTCATCTTCCCGGCGCCGTCGGTGCCGACCAGCGTCGGCGTCTCCGACATGATCATTTCCGGTACCGGGAAGACCTCGCCGTAGAGGTGATTGAAGCGGCGGGCGATCTCCCGGGTCACCTCGACGTGCGCGGCGTTGTCCTTGCCCACCGGCACGACCTGCCCCTTCACGCAAAGGATGTCGGCCGCCTGGAGAACCGGGTAGCCGAGCAGGCCGTACGGCATCTCGTCCTTGCCGGCGTCCCGGCTCATCTCCTTGAGCGACGGCACCCGTTCCAGGCGGGGCACCGTGACCAGGTTCTGCAACAGCGTGTTCAGGTCACCGACCTCGGGGATCGCCGACTGGAGATAGAAGGTGGCGCGCTCCGGTTCGACGCCGGCGGCCAGGACGTCGGTGACCATCTCGCGTGCGTGGCGAGCCACCTGCTCGATGTCGGCGCGGGTGTTCCTGGTGGTGAGCATGTGCAGGTCGGCGATGATGAAGAAGCTCTCGTAGCGGGTGTGCAGTCGGACCCGGTTGGCGATGCTGCCCACGTAGTGGCCGAGATGTAGCCGCCCGGTCGGGCGGTCGCCGGTGAGCATGCGTGCTGAGGACATGGTGGTAGCCCTTTCGTGCCGGTCGTTGGCGGGGCCGCGCGGACGCGCGGGAACGACCCGGGTGCCGACCCGGATCGGTGGAGCGGGGCTCGTCAGTACGAGCGCCGCCATCGCCCGCCGGCGCGGAACCGCAGCCCACCGGCACGAAGAACGTCGAGAATCTGCTCCCGGCCGTCGCCGCCACGACCCGGGAGACCGGCAGGGGTCTCCGGGGCACATGTGCTCGGCCGGTGCATGCCTGACACGGTAACCGTTCGGTGGCCCTCCGGCAGCCCTCTCCCGCCCGGCGGTTCAGCCCTGCCGGTAACTCTCCGAGTAGTAGGTGCCGACCCGCTCCCGGTAGTCGGCGCGCGCGAAGTCGTCCGGGTCGAACGCCGGCGACTCCTTCACCTGCTCGCGGGTGCGGTCCACGTGTACGACGCGCTCCAGGTGGTCGACCCGGGCCACCGTCCCGGCCGGCAGCAGCACCTTCTTCCCGAAGATCCACGGACCGGTGTCGACGACCAGGTAACGGGCGTCGGCCGCCTCGCTCGCCTCGTCGATCGAGCCGATCCGGCCGTCGGTCGCCTCCACCCGGTAGCCGACGAGGTCGACAGGTGTGCCCGGACCAGGAGCGTCCACGCGGTCGTCGCCGCCGTCGGTGCGCTGCCGTGGCACGTCGTCCGGGCCGGTCTGGTCGTAACCCCCGGCGAGCGCGGCCGGATCCCGCCAGGCCCACGGATTGAACGGCTGCATGCTGGCACCTCCGCGATGTCGTCTCGGCACCGACGACAGTGCCCGCCCGGCCGGATCAGGAAACGCCGGGGCACGACGCCGAGCCGCCGCTCGTGCCGGTTCCGGCGGCGGTGCCGCTGGCATGCTGGCGACCATGGTTCTGTCACGTGGTTGGTCGTTGTTCCTGGTCGGCGTCGGGGTGTGGACCTGGGTGATCTGGCCCAGGTTCGCGGTCGCCATCTGGAACGACACCCGGGCCTGGTCGGCCGGCGTGGTCGGCCAGGGCGACCCGACCGGGTTTCTCTGGGTGCACGCGCTGCTCATCGCCGCGTCCCTGGCCATCGGTACGACGACCGGGGTCCTGGGGGTGCGCGGTCTGCTCGCCACGCGCCGCGCGGCCCGGACCCGCTAGCCCCCGCGCTTCGGCAGCCGGCCGGCTGCTCCCGGCGCTGCGCCGCCGCGTCTCCGCGCCGCTCCACGGGTAGGTGACCAAGTGCTCTGCGGTGCCAGCGTGATGCGGTGCTCCCGGCCAGGGGCCGCCTGAACTGCGAACATAGCTCCCGGGTGATGGTGTGACGCGGGACGCCGCCCCTGGATTTGACGATCAAACCCGCAACCGCGTAACTTTCTCTCTGCCAGCGCGGAACGGGGCAAACGGGACGAAAACCCGAGGTGCCGATCCGAGTGGCTGACCGGGTCGGATGAGGCGTTCGCGTCCCGAAGACACGGTCCGGGCGGGGCTCGCCGAAACGCCGCAGGGCGGATTTGGCGGAGCGGAACCGACCGGGTAAGGTTGTCGACCGGCAGGGTGCCGGGCGCGCTTGCGGGAAACCGCGGCGGCCGGTCTGCCAAATCCGAGGGTCAAGCGCAGCGGTTCGCCGCTGCGCGGGGTCACCGGTGCCAACCCGTACGAAGCATGACAGACCGGGACACACGGTTTGACACGGCAGAGACGGTGCGGTAACGTAGTAAAGGTGCCCGGCGCGAGAGCGGCGGGCGCGGTGAACGAAATGCCCCGGGTCGGGGCCCCTTGGATGGGGGGTTTCGGGCGGTG
>NZ_JBFAGS010000027.1:0-62862 GCF_040653835.1 Micromonospora sp. NPDC050980
GGGTCGGGACCACCGGTAATGGTCCCGACCCGCCCACCTCCGATCATCCCCGATCACAGGGAGGCGCCGCCCATGACCACCACCCGCACCGGCCGGGCCCGCACCACGGCCGACGACCCGGAGTTCACCGCCCTGATCGCCACCGTGGAGACCGTGCTTGCCGAGTGGACCGGCCCGGGGCCGGTTCGCCCGCACGGCGTGGCCCACCAGGACCCACGTACCGGGCTGCTGACCTGGCACCTGCGCGGCCTGCCCGCCCAGCTCAACCACCTCCACGCCGCGCTGCGTGCCGCCGAGCCGGCCGAGGTCCGCCTCGCCCGCACCCTGGCCGCGATCGCCGCGCTCGACCCGTCCCGGCACGGCCACACCGGCCCGGACACCCCGGAGATCACCGCCGCCTACGCGCGGCGCAACGCCCTGATCTGGACCGCCCTCGCGCTCGCCCACGAGGCCGGCGTCCCGGCCGGCGTCGGCCATGACCCGACCGACCCCCGCCCGGTCGTGGTCTACATCGAGCTGCCCACCGGCCAGGTGTCCTGGCACCTGCCCGCCCACCCGACCGGCTGGGACGGGCACAGCACCGGCGAGAAGTACCAGCGGGTGGCCGCCTTCGCCGAGGCGATCGGCGCCCCGTCGTGAGCGCGGTCGACACCGACGACTGGGTCGGGCAGTTGGAGCGCGAGCTGAAGGGCTCGCTGCCCGGGATGGTGCTGCTCGCCCTAGACACCACCGACGACGGGGCACTGGCCATCGGTGTGCTGCGGGTGCCGTTCGACGCCCGGGGCGGCTGGCACGGGCCGCGGATGCTGCTGGCCATCCTGGCCGCCGCCGACGCTCGCGGCCTTGACGTGGTGTGCACCCCAACCGACTCGTACGGCGCCGACAGACGCCTCCTGATGCGGGCGCTGAGCCGGGCCGGGTTCGCGCCCGTGCTCGACGACCCGTCCGGGCACACCATGCGCCGCCCGTCACCCTGCCCCCACCTGCGGAAGGACACGAGCTGGTGAGCGAGAACGACGTGGCGGCCAGGCCCGCCGCTGTGCCGACGGCCCGCAAGAAGAAGGAGCCGAAGGCCAAGCCGCCGGTCGACCTTGGCCCGATCCAGGTGCTGCGGCACACCGGCCTGGCCGAGTGGCAGTGGAACGCCGGGACCACGGCCGGGCTGATCCCGGCCCCCGACGTCGGCGCCCGGTGGTCGGTCGCGGTGGCAGACCAGGTCGCCGCGCGACGCGACGAAATCGTGGCGGCCGTGGGCGATGAGGCCCCGATCGGCGGGCGCCGGGCCGCCGAGCGGCTGACCGACCGCACCGGCCTGAGCGTGGAGAAGGAGGACGTGGAGGCCCTGGCCGACGCCGGCGCGCTGCGGGTGGTCGGCTGGTACAAGCAGTGGCCGCTATGGGACTGCCGGGCCCTGGACGCGGTCGACGTCGACCAGCTCGGCGCGGTGGTGGCAGAGCGGCAGGCGTGGATCGCCGCCAGCGTCAGCAAGTGGGACGCGCCCGCCTACCTCGGGTGGCGGCGTGACGAGTTCGAGCGGGTCGCCAAGGAACGCGGCCTGTCCCCGGGTCGACAGGACCGGTACGCCACGGCCGACCTGGACGCGCTCGCCGGCGATGACGACCTGGTCGAGCAGGTGCGCGTCGACCGGCTGCTGATGAGCCACCAGGCCGCGCAGCACCTGGAGATCCGCCCGACCGACTTCAAGTACCTGCTCGCCGCGGACCTGATCGCCCCGCGCCGGCACACCTCGGTGGAGGTCAGCCGCTACCGAGACGTCTCCGTGCCCCTGTACCGGGTGGGTGACCTGGAGGCGCTGCGCGAGCACCCGGGCATCGACTGGGAAGCCGTGCACGCGGTCAAGGCCGGGGAGCCGTCCCCGCTGCGGGAGCTGGCCCGCCGGCCGGTCGACCGGGCCGCCGTGGTCCGCCGGTGGGTGGCCGAGCTGGGCGACCGGCACGGCATCGAGGTCTGGGCCTGGTTCCACCCCGGCGCCGGCCGGTGGGAGGTCGACTGGGAACGCGTCGACGGCGCCCCGAGCGAGCAGGAGGTCCGCGAGGCGATCACCGCGCACCCGCACTTACGTGAGCACCGGCGGGACATCGCGGTGGCCACCGACGCCGGCGCCGCGATCCGCTGGGCCCGCGCCATGCGCGAGCCCAGCGCCGCGGTCATCCTCGACACCGAGACCACCGGCCTGGCCGGCTACCTCGTGGAGGTCGCCGTGATCGACGCCTGCACCGGGGACACGCTGCTGGACACCCTCGTCGCCCCCGGCTGCGAGGTGGAGCCGGCAGCCCGGTGGGTGCACGGCATCACCGACGCCGAGCTGACCGACGCGCCGACCCTGGCCGACGTCCTGCCCCGGCTGCTGGAAGCCACCGCCGGCAAGACGGTGCTGGCCTACAACGCCGAGTTCGACCACGCCACCATCGCCCGGCACGCCGGCCGCGACGGACTCGACCCGGCCCACCTCGACAACTCCGGCACTTGGTCATGCCTGATGGGCCGCCGCTCCGACTGGCAACTCGTACGCCGCTGGCTGCCCCTCGGCGGCGGCCACCGAGCCCTCGGCGACTGCCAGACCGCCTACGAGCTGCTGTGCGCCATGACCGCACCCTCGCGCACCCCGAAGGCCCGCCGATGAGCGGCATCCAGGTCCGGATCGTCGCCGGCGACGTCGACCAGGCCGACGCCGCCGCGCTGGCCATCGGCCGCGTCCTCACCGTCACGCGGGAAAGCCCGCCCCGGCCGCGCCGATCCGGTGACGGCGTCACCGTCTACCTCGACGTTGAACTGCCGCCGGTCGACGTCGACGCCGCGGACCGGGCCGACCCGGCCAACCGGTGCGGCCGGGCCGGCTGCGGCCAGTACGTGCCTCTCGACGATGCGCTGCCGGTGCCGACCGTCGGCGACGGCGGCGTCTGGTACGCCCGCTGGCACCCGGCGTGCCTGCGCGCCGAGCAACGTGATCGGGGGCTGCGCCGGTGATCCACCTCTGCGGTCGAGCCGCACACCGTCGGCGGGCCACCACCCGCCCACGCCAACCGAAGGGAACCCGCCACCCATGAACCCCGCGACCGACAACGGGCGTGCCCGCTACGACGCCACCGACGTGCCGGCCCTGCGCCGAGGGCTGGCTGACTGGTACGGCAGTGGGCAGGGCGTGAACTTCTACCTGCAGGCCATCCAGCTCGGTCGGCAGCCGATCCGGCCGCCGGGCCCGGCGGAAAGGGTCGCGCACCTGCTCGCCGCCGCGGAGACGACCCGGCTGCGCGACGGGGACCTGTGGTACGTCGACGAGGACCTGTGCGCGCTGCTCAACGCCGCGCACCCGTCCATGCCGGCGTTCGCACCCCGCCCGCAGGACCTGCCGTCGAAGGTCGGCTTCGCGGTGTTCGCCGACCCGATCGCCGTCTACGCCGCCCAGGAGGCCCGCGACGATCAGGTCGTTGAGCTGCTGGCCCGAAGCGGCGGGGAGAAGATGCGGCAGGCAAGCGAGCAACTTTACGCCGGTCAGGCCCCGATCGTCGCGGTGTCATGGTCACCGGTGACCAACCCGCACTGGCCGGCCGGCGGGCTGTGGATGTCCTTCTACGCCGCGTCCGGACTGCACGAGCAGGACGTGTTCACCGACCCGAAGGTGCTGGCCCGGGCCCGGGGGTTGCTGCCGCCGCTGACCGTCGACAACGAGGCGTGCCTGGCCTGGCGGCCCGACGGCTACCCCGTCGACGAGTTCCAGCTCCCCGGACCGGACGCGCCGATGACGACGTTGAGCTGGGCACGGCTGGTGTTCGCCGCGTTCCAGCTCGCCGCGCAGGCCAACCTCGCCGAGTCCGAGCAGTTGACCACGGCCCGACCGGAGCGTCGCAGGACCGAACGCGCCGGCCTGCCGCCCCGCGACGTGCGGGTGGCGCGGCTGCGCCGCGCCCTGGGCGCCGACCGAGACTCCGAGGCCGACCGGGGCGGCCGGGAGTGGCGGCACCGGTGGGTCGTGCGCGGGCACTGGCGCAAGCACTGGTACCCCAGCCTCAACGACCACCGGCCGCTGTGGATCGCGCCGTACCTCAAGGGGCCGGCCGATGCGCCCCTCATCGGCGGCGACAAGGTCACCATCATCAACACCCCGCCCGCCCAGCGGGAGGGGCAGTGAGCATCGCCCTGTCCGGCGAGGTGCTGCCCGCCGTCCCGGCCCCCCACGGTGGGGCCCCCACCGTGGGGGGTGTCGCCGGCGACGGCCTGGAGGAGCTGCTGCGGGAGTGGCTGGTCTCCTACGCCTCGCCGCACACCCGGGACGCCTACCAGCGGGACCTGCGGCACTGGCTGACCTTCCTCGCCGTCTCCGGCGTCGACCCGCTCACCGAGGCCCGCCGGGTGCACACCCACGCCTGGCTCCGCGCCCAGGAAGCCACCGGCCGCGCCTCCGCGGCGACCCGGGCCCGCCGCCTCGCCGCCGTGTCGGCGTTCTACTCCTGGCTGATCGCCGAGGACCGCACCGACCGGGCCAACCCCGCCGCCATCAACCCCAAGCAGAAGCCGAAGACCGACCCGATGAGGCCGAGCACTCCCGGGCTGTCCCGCGCCCAGGCCGAGGCGCTGCTCGCCGCCGCCGACGCCGACACCGGCCCCCAGGCCGCCCGCACCGCTGCGATCGTCGCCCTGCTGCTCTATGGCGGGCTGCGCGTGGGAGAGCTCGTCGGCGCCGACGTCGAGCAGCTCGGCTACAACCGCAACCACCGCGTCCTGCGGTTCACCGCCAAGGGCGGCGGCCCGCACCTGGTCGCCCTGCCTGCCCCGGTCACCCGCCGCCTGGACGCCTACCTCGCCGCCCGACCCGACCTGACCGAGGCCCGGATGCCGGTGCTCCCCGGGCAGGCCGGGGCCCGGCCACGCCGGCCCCTGGTGGCCACGGCCAGCGGCGCCCGCGTCGATCGGGGCGCGGTGTGGCGGCTACTGCGCCGCCTCGCTACCACCGCGAAGATCCCGGTGAAGATGAGCCCGCACGTGCTGCGCCACACCTGCGCCACCCTCGCCCGCGACGCCGGCGCCCGCCTGGAAGACGTCCAGGAGCAGCTCGGGCACGCCGACGCCCGCACCACCCGTCGCTACGACCACGGCGGTCAGCGCCTCGACCGGGCGCCGGCCTACACCCTCGCCGCCTACCTCACCGCCGCTGGCGACGAGCATTCCCCAGAATCAGCGGACGAGGGAGCGGCATGACCGCCACGGCGCGCACCCCCGCGTCCGTGGACGCCCACCTGGACAGCGTTTCCCCGGCGGCAAGGCGGTCGCCATCGAGTGACCCGGCACCGGATGGTCGCCCTCGACCTCACTGACGCCAGCGCGCAGGTTCCGCTCAGGCCAGACTGGCTACTCTACTGATGGGTAGCGGTGTGTCAGGGAACGCACCGGTCGCCGCGCTACTGTTACAAACGGGTGTTTGGGCACTTCAAGGGGTCGGGACGGTAGCGCAACAAACTTGGGTTTGAAAGTTAGGGAGGCGAGTTCCCTACTTGCATACCGCTCGTTATGACACACTGCGGAGGCTGCGACACGTCGCAGGAAAATGGAAGAACGCCCCGCCCTCTGGCCGCGAACCTTCGAGCGGAGCGTCCTTCGACCGGTCATGTAGCCCCGTTATGCGGGGCTACATCCCTTTCCAGGCCCGGTAGATGGTCACCGCCTTGACCGTGACCTCCACCAGGAGGCGCACCGCAGTGGCGACCGTCTCCCACTGCCACCGTCGGGTGGAGCGGGGAGCCCTCGGAGCGCACCGGCAGGGCTGCCGGCGAACTCGGGACGATCGGTTCGACATGACGTGCCTTCCCTCTCCCGGGGGTCTCGGAGTCGTACCCGGGATCCCGCACTAGGGGGTGCGACCCGGAGTCCGGCCCGAGGATCTGGGAGTGGACGTCACATCGGAGGCTCACTCTACTGGTCGCCTCCTCCAAAGTGCTGCTTTCCGTCGCGGATGCCCTGTCCGCCATTTCTCAGCCCGGACGTTTTCCCAGCTCAACGCATGAAACGATGTGACTAATGTGACCTGGTGGTCACGCAGGAAATCTTGGCCCTGACTCGCGCACCACTTCTGACTGGGTCCACGCGATCAGCTCTAAAGAGCGAATGCTGGACGGTCTGTGCTGAGCCGGTGACGATGTGGTGATGAGGGAGTCGCGGGCCCAATGGGCGAAGCTGCCGCTGGGCAAGGGCTAAGCAGCCGATGGCCGAGACTGGCTCGCGTGACGCCGAGATCCGGGACCTGCCCGCCGCCGAACGCCCCACCCCGGCCATCACACGTGGACGTGCCGCTGCGGCGCCGTCACCCACCACTCGCCCCCGGTGATCCCTGGAAGGGCGCGCACTAGCCGTGCCGGTAGGCGAGGGCGGTCCGGGCCGGTGATGATGCCGCGGAATCAGGTGTCGGGGAGCTGAGCAAGCACCTCCGGTGGCGCCAGCTCGACAGGAAGAGGACGAGGCTCGGTGTGCTTGGTCGGGTTGCACCGGGTGAACGGCCCGTACTCGGCGGTCAGCGCGGACAGGTGCGGGTCCAGGTGGTCGCGCCACCAGAGGCTCATGCCGGTCTGGGGGTCGCTGACCCGCAGCGTCTCCCAGGCCCGCCAGAGGGCGTACAGGCGGGAGATCGCTTCGGGGTGGGCCCACCACCGGGGGCACCAGTTCAGCCCGGAGTCTGGCCCGGAGGCGAGGCGCCGCTCGACGACGTGGACGAGGTAGTCCCTGACGAACGCCTCCACGTTGCGGTACGCCGGCTCCGCGGCGGCCTGCTCGTCGACGGGAGGCTCGGGGGCGGGCGGCGCTTGGTCGCCAGCGAGCTGGCCGAGCAGCGCACTGAGGTCGGCGACGGCTTCGGCGGCCGGGTCGGTGGCGGGGGTGGTCATGCGACGGGCTCCGGTGGGGCGTCGGGGGTGAGGGTCCAGTCGGTGCGGCCGGTGGGGTCCCAGCGGGCGATCGACGCGCGGATCGCCGCCGCGTAGGGGCCGTCCTGCCAGGGGGCGGTGCGGGCCAGCGCGGGCGGAGCGCCCGAGGCGTAGACGACCATCCGGCCGCGTGGGAGGGCGTGCAGGTCGGACACGTCGAGGATGCGCTGGCGGCGGGTGGCGTGGGAGACCGACCGCTGGCCCCACCCGGACCCGCTGCTGCTGGTCGACCGGGTCGTGACGTCGTGCTCGCCGATGAGCTTGGAGAGTTCTTCGAGCCAGTCGGGGTCGGCGACGCCGCCGCCGTAGGTGCGGACGTTCGCTGCGGACCACAGTTTGCGCATGCCCTCGCGGCCCCACACGTCGACGCCCTGGGGGTAGGACTGGAGGATCGTGATGATCGGCAGGCCGTGTGAGCCGTAGTAGGAGTAGAGGCTGGGGAGCTGCCGTAGCCGGCAGATGTTGGCGGCCTCGTCGAGGATGCTCAGCAGCGGCGGGTCCAGGCGCCGGCCGGCCGAGGCGCGGGCGCGTAGCTCGCCGGCGCGCAGGACCGCGTCGGTGAGCGCGGCGACTAGCGGGGCGGGGGAGCCGGGGCCGCCCTGGGAGAGCAGGTAGAGCACGTCGGTGGACGTCACGAACGCGGCCGGGTCGAATTCGAGTACGCCGCCGCGGGTGGGTGGGGTGACCCAGGCGGTGACGGTGGGCTCGGTGAGGCACATGAGCATCTTCTGGGCGCCGGCGTAGATGCCGCCGCGGGTCTTGTCGGGCATGTTGACCACCCCGGAGACCGCGTCGGCGGGCAGCGGGAAGCCGTGCTCGCGCAGCAGCATCGCCGGTTCGTCGTCTCGGGGGCTGACCGACCAGCGGTACGCGGCGAGGATGTCCCGGCCGGAGCACGCGGCGGCGAGCAGTAGGTTCGCCACGAGTTCCTCGGAGCTGGGGTCGAAGAAGGCGTCGCGGCTGACGCCGGGCTCGCGTTCGGCGGCGGCGAAGTGCTCGCCTAGGCGGCGGGCGTCGGTGATGGTGGCCACGGCGCGCAGCGGGTTCCACCACATGCCCTGTTCGGCGCCGAGGATGTGCTGCGGGTCGAACGCCCAGACGGTGCCCCGCGCGGCGCGGACCTCGCGGGTGGCATCCACGATGTCGCCCTTGACGCTGGTCACCAGTGTCGGGCCGGGCGCGGCCACGACGGCCGGGATCGCGCGGCTGGTGGTCTTGCCGGTGCGCGGGCCCCAGATGTCGACGGCCATGTCCTCCCACGACTGGCGCAGCGGCATCCCGCCGGCGACGGTGTAGGCGATCAGCACGCCGAGCTGATCCGGGCTGGGCCGGTCGACGTCGGCGAGGCTGGGCCGCAGCCGCCGGCCGCTGTCCGCGACGCCTTTGGGCCCGAGGTGGGCGAGATCCTTGCGGGTGGCCATCCGGCGGGCGGCCGAGTCGACCCGGGTGCGGCGTCGGCGGGCCCACCGCCAGGCCGCCGCCGCCGAGGTGCTCAGCAGCACCAGGACGGCGACCTCGATGACCGTGACGACGGTGCATGCGGTGGTCCAGGTGATCTCACCGCGCAGCACGGCGCTGACCACCCGGATCGGCCCGCCGCCGGTGTAGCCGGGCGGGCGGGTGAGCACGACCGGCAGCCACGCGGCGCTGGCCACGGTCAGGACCAGGGCGGCGAGTCCGCCGGCGAGCAGGCCGGAGTCGTCGTGCCCGCCGCGCGGGCCGGCGGGGCGGCTCACGTCATCGTCCAGCGGAAGTCGGTGTTGCCGAGCCGCTTCTCCGTCTCCGTCGGTTCCAGGTGCACGGGGATGCCGGGCCTCGATCCGACCTTGATCAGGAAGTTCCCCCGGCCGACGGTCTCACTGCCCTCGGCGGCCGTCCAGGACGGGGGCGCCGACCAGGACAGCACCTCCCGCCGTTCGGCGTGCGACAGCGGCCGGACCCGGGAGACGGAGTCCAGCTCCTGCTCGCTGCAGGGGCCGATCATCAGCACCGCGGACCGCTCGGCGAAGCCCCGGGCCTTGGCCCGGTCATGAGCGGTGGGCAGCGCTTCCAGGTCGGCCAGGGAGTGGGTGATGAACGCGGTCCCAGTGCCCTTTTGCCGGTTGAGGCGGGTGAGCCCGTCGGCGCGGTCGACCAGGCCGTGCCCGACACGCAGCGCCCGCCACAGCTCGTCCAACACGGTGAAGAACGTGCGCGGCGGTGCGAGGCCGAGGTCGGCCATCAGGTGCGCGGCCTCGACCTGGGCGAAGCCGTAGGACCAGGTGGACAGCAGGGTCGCGGCGGTGCGCAGCTCGTCGGTGTCGTCGATGCTGGAGATGTCCACGCACACGGCCGGAGTGTCGAGGCGGATCGCCGTGGTGGTCTGCCCCTCGAAGGTGTCACCGAGCGGACCGTGCAGCAGCGCCAGCAGGGTGCGACGCAGCCCGTTGGTCTCCTCCCGGAAACGGGGCAGGTCCTGCTCCTCCTGCCACAGGGTGACCGCGCGGACTGCCGGCGGCGCGTCTTGCAAGACGCGCAGCACGTCGGAGAGCACCGGTGGGACGTTGCCCTCGTGCTCGGCGAGGTAGCGCAGCGCGGCGGACAACACGGTGGTCTCGTCCGAGCTGACGGGCCCCCGCCGCACGAGGGTGGCCAGCGCGACCAGCATGTTCAGCCGCCGGTCGGTGACGGCGGAGCGCACCACGGCGCCGGTGCGCTCGTCGACGACATCGAGGACCTGCCGCCAAGGCCCGGCATCCAGCGGGTTGATCCGGTCCAGGCCCGGTCCGACGCGCAGCACCTGCCCGCCGAGGGCCCGGACCAGTTCGGCGTAGTCGGGCTTGAGGTCGCCGAGGATCAGCGGGGTAACGCCCTGGGCGGTGAGCCCGAGAACCATCCGCCGCACGGCGGTGCTTTTGCCCATGCCGGGCTCGCCCTCGATCCACACTGACGGGTTGTTGATCAGCCGGGCCCGGGTATACCAGGAGATCGGGTCGAAGCACACCGCGCTGCCGGTGTAGAGGTGCCGGCCGATCGGTACGCCGATCATCGGCGTCGACGCGCCGGTGCCGAAGGGGAACAGCCCGCACACCTGCACGGTGGTGCCCCGGTACTCCGTCGGCGGCTCGATGTAGGACCAGGCGCCGCCGCCGGGCCCGCTGTGGCCGAGCCGGCCGGGTCGGCGGCCGGCTGGTCGACGTGGCGGCGGCGGGGTCGCGTTGCGGGTGCTGACGGTCATGCCGGCGTCCTCAGAAGGGGATGGTGGCGTGGGCGGGCAGAACCACGCCGGCGGGTAGGCCGGCGGCGAAACCGGCGGCCTGGCAGCCGTACATCGGGCGCAGCACCAGCCGGGCCTCACCGGCACGGGCCCGGATGACGCCGCTGGCCTCGTCGAGCTGCTTCTCGTCGCCGACGGTGGCCGTGACCAGCACAGTGAACCGGGTGACTCCGGCGCCGGTGGCCTCCTCCTCCGCGGCCTGATCAGCGGCGGCCAGGTCGGTGAGGTCCCGGGCGCTGGGCCGGTGTTTCTTGCCGGCGAGGAACCGCGCGTCGCGCTTGTCGGACTCGACCAGCCGGGCTGCTTCGCCAGGCGAGTAGGGCCGGTAGAGCATGGTCACGCGCTTGCGTAGCAGTTGCGGGTCCGGGTCGGTCAGCCGGGCGAACAGCCGCGAATAGACCGTGCCGCGCGGGGCTTCGACCATGCACCAGGTGCGGGAGATCCCGGAGTCGTGCCGGTAGGAGTCCCAGCTCTCCCGGGTGGCGACCGGGCCGGCCTGGGTCCAGTCCGGGGTCAGTCGGGCGTCGCGGGCGAGGTCCAGGGCAGCGGCCGGGTCGTAGGCGGCGCGGACCACACCGGCGAGCCCCCGTGCGGACATCGGCACGATGCCGGCGCCGGTGGCGCCGGTGAGCCCGGCGTGCAGGTGCGGCAGCCGGGCGGCGACCTCTCGACAGACATCCTCGTGGGACATCGACCGTCCGGGTGGGGCGGTGTAGGTCAGCGACACACGGGTGTCCACGGTCGCCGACCCGGCCGGGTAGGACTGCACGACGTCGTCGAGGACCTGTAGCGCCAGAGCCGGCGCGTCGGGCCGAGAGGTAGCCGCCACCTCGGCGGCGAGCCGGGTACCCGGATCCGGGGTGGTCTCGACGGTGACCTGCGCCTGAACCAGTTGGGGCTCGCGGGCCAGGGCCGCGAGCCAGGCCGCCAGGTGTCCGACGCGGGCGTCGATGACGGCCTGGTCGACCAGGTCCATGCCTTCTGGGGCGCACCGCAGGGTGACCGTGTAGTGCCGACTCTGTGGCACCACGACCACGGCGACCCGCCCGGAGCGGCCGGTCTCCACCTCGTACACCTCGGAGCGGGCCAGCACCCCCGGTAGCTGGTGGGCGGCGGCGACCCGGGACGCAACTCCGGAGACGTAGACGTGATGGCGGCGGGAGCGGGCGAGCCACCACGCCACCCGGGCGGTGATCACCTGGAATCCGGTGCGCCCGTTGACCCGCACCGCCAGGGGAGCGAGGACGAGCAGACCGGTGACGGCGGTGACCAGCGCCGCTGGAGGAGAGACCGTCAGCATCGCAGCGGCGAGCACCATCATCAGGAACGCGGCGATCGTGCCGACAGGGCCGAGTCCGAACAGCCCGGCGCCGCGACCGAGCCGCCAGTTGCCGTAGGTGCGCTGCTGTCCGCTACCGCGCTCCCGCACTCCGGTACTCATGAGCCCTCACCGTCTGCCGCTCCGGAGGCCGTACCACCGATCTTGCGCACCACTGCGGGACCGGCCTTGGCCGCTGCGACACCTGCAATGGCTGCGATTCCGACCGGTCCGGCCGCAGCGGCTCCTGCGCCCGCCGCGCCGGCCCCAGCGCCGGCTGCGCCACCGGCTGCGCCGCCTCCGGCTCCGGACCCTGCCGCTCCGGCACCAGCCTTTCCAGCCCCGGCCACGCCACTCGAACCGGCCCCGCTGGCGGTGCCTGCGCCGCCCCCACCAGAAGGACGGGGTGCGGGAGCGGGGGTGGACGGCGTGGATCCCTGCGGGCGTCCTGGGGTGCCGGGGTTGCCCTGTCCACCCGACGGCCCTGGGCTGCCACTGTGGCCGGATCCTCCACTGGTGTTGGACAGGCGCACTGCGCCGGAGGCGAGTTGTCCGACGCCGGACGCGACGGCGACGCCGACACCGCTGGTACTGCCGCCGGAGGACAGGACCGTCACCGCCGGGGCGATGAGCCGCATCAGGGCGGGGAGTGCCACGATGGCCATGCAGAACATCACCAGGCCGGTGAGCAGGTCAGTCAGGGTCTGGCCCTGCCCGAGCCAGAACACCGTGGCGTAGATCGTGGCCGCTGCGGGCTTGTAGAGCACCAGGGCGAGCAGCCAGGTGAGGTAGCGGTTACGCGTCGCGCCGCCCACCGCGGCGGCGGCTGGCAGCAGCCCGGCCAGCAGCACGAGTCCGGCGTTGCGGGCCAGAAGCAGCAGGAGCTGCACCGTCGTGGACAGGAACACCATGAGTGAGATGCCGATCACCACGACGGGCGGCATCCCGGTGATCGTCGCGGCGGGAACGAGTAGCAGCATCCGTTTACCGAGGTCACCGTTGGCGGAGGCGCTGAGGATCCAGTCCGCGTAGGCGTCTCCGATCTCGATGAGCAGTTGGACCGCCGGAACGCCGGCGCCAGCGAGCACGACTAGCATCACCATGTTCTTGGCGAAGGAACCGGCCTCTCGGCCGTTGCGTTCCCACGCCATCTTGATCGCGGCTATCAGCACCGTACCGACGGCGATCGCCGCGACGGCCCAGTAGGTGTATGCGCGCAGGTTCGCCACGACGCCGGAGGTTTGTGACACCTCCGGGGTGGGGATGGACAGCCATCCTGCGACCAGGGTCTTGAGCATTTCCGCGGCGGCCTGCGATGACTGCTCGGCGATCTCGTCGAGGAACCGGCCGGCGGTGCTATCCAGGATCGCGCCGGGGATGCAGGTTGGATCGATGGCGGGTACGCAGGGCACTAGCGCGCCCCCCACTCGACGACGCCGACCAGGTCGGTTGTCTGCCGGTTCACGGAGGTCCACGCGCCGCCGGGCGGGGCGACCATGCGCCAGTCCCCGTCGTGCCAGAGCAGCGTCAGCGACAGCACGTGGTAGCGGGCCGTTCCGGCGGCGGGCGCGCGGAAGACGAGTCCGATCACGGCGGTGTCGGGGGTGTAGGACTGGTAGCTGAAGCCGGCGATCTGGCTGAGTTCGCCGGGCTGCGCCGGGGCGTCGCCGGCGTCGCGTAGCGCCGCCAGGAGTCGGTCGCGGTCGGCGCTGGGCTCGAACTGCTGGGTGATCGTGGGCTCCCAGGAGTCGCGGCCGGCGGAGAAGCCGGCGCGGGTGCTCAATTGGGCGGCGGCGATCAGCGCGCCTTCGGGTGTGTGCGCGTAGCCGGCGGCCGTCGCGCCGGAGACCCGGGCCGGGCCTGCCGACGAGCTGGCCGGTACGGCGACCTGGCCGACCAACTCCCATCGCACTCCGGCCGGTGCGGTGGTTGGTACGGCGGTGGGGAGGGCCTGCGGTGGGGTGCCGCCGTCCGAGGTGGGGGTCGCCGGCGGTGGGGTGCTGGCGATGTCACCACCCTCGCCATCGCGTGAGGTGATGGCGATCAGCACCCCGGCGATGATGATGATCAGCGCGAGTGCGGCAGAGCCGATGAAGGCAGGGCGCGTCCACGGCGGACGCTCGGCGAAGTCTTGGGGTGCAGACGAGCGCGGCATCGCACGTTCCTCCCTAGATCAGCGCGGAGACCACCGCGGACGCGCTGCCGATGAGCAGACAGGCGGCGAACACCCAGCCGAGTTGCGAGACGTTGGTGTCGTCACCGCGGCGGTGCGCCAGGGCCATCTTCCCGGCCGTGTAGAGCAACCCGCCGACGCAGGCGGCGACGGCCAGGTAAGCGATCCACTTCAGGATCGTGAGCACCCTGTTCCCGATAACGCCAGGCGGCGCCTCGCCGGATCCCGGATTGGGCACGGGGCCGCCGCTCGGGTCGGGTGCCGCGTCAATGATGCGATGGAGCTGGTCGACGTAGTCGAGCAGGGTCATCGGTTGTCCTTCGAGGGTGTGTGGACTCTTTGCCAGATCGCGTTACGGAGCGCTTCGACGTCGGGGGACGCGCCGACGTCGCGGGGATCGTCGGCGGCTAGCAGCGCGTCGACCCAGCCGACGCGCCACAGTTGCGGCGCCCACCCACGAAGAAGGTCCAGCCGCTCGGTGGCGATGCGTGGCGGCCGGCGCGGCGAGGCGGCGATGGCGACTACCCCGAGCACGTTGATACGCGACATGCCGGTGCGCCGGCGCCACTGCTCGATCGCGCCGGTGGCAGCCCAGGTGCCGCTGGCGGAGGCCCGGCAGACGAGGACCACGTTGCTGACGGGCATCGTCGGCGCGAGCAGTGGCCACCCTCTGCCGAAGTCGATGCCGAATCCGGCTAGGCGGGTCAAGGTGCTCGCGCCCGCGCCGCCGTGGCAGCCGACCCACCACGCCGGAGGCCAGGTGTCGAGATTCTGCGGAATCATCGCGAAGGGTAGCTCCGGGGTGGGTCCGGGGCGCGTGCGTGCAGTTGCGACCGCCGATGTCTTCACCGGCGCCCCCACCCATACGCGCGGATACTCCCCGTCATCCGATGCCTCCCCCGTGTATCAAGGTCACCGACGAGTACCCGACAGTAGCACTGTGTTTACGAATGGATCTATGGTGTTTGCTCTGCGCAAGAGGACGCGAAAGGCATCACGGGGAGGCGTCGAATGGCACGCAGAGCGCGTGTATCCGCGCGCATCGAGCTGGTTCCTTGGTTGACAGGTGCCGTCGGTGGCCTCGTTCTCGCCGTGATGGTGGTGTCGGGCTGCTCCTCCGCGACGCGGTCGAGCCGTCCGGCACCGTCCGGCAGCGGTCCGATCTACCCGACGTCCGCGGTGGGTGAACCCTCGCCGTTGGCGGCGGAGGAGCGACCTGGCACGGATGAAGACGGCCATGACCGCCCGCCGGTTTCGCCACCCCCGGCAGGACAGGCGGTGTCGGTTGCTGCGGCGTTCGCTGCGGGGTGGGCGCGACCTGGCTTGCCCGCTGAGGCATGGTGGCGAGGCGTATCGGCGACCTGCGACGAGGGGTTCAGCCGTGCGCTACGCAGCGTAGATCCGGGGCGGGTTCCAGCGACGCGGGTGACCGGGCGGCCGGTGGCAACGCGCGCCCCGGCTGGTGGTGTTGCGGTGTATGACGTGGCCACGGACGCGGGGACGTTGACGCTCACCTTGGCGGCTGTCGACGGGCGCTGGGTGGTCACCGGCAACGACTTCATCCGGACGGTGAGTTGATGGCTCGTCGTCCGATCGTTTTGGGCGTGGCGGTGCTGGCGGTCGTCGTGCTGCTGTGCGGTGGCATCGTCGGATTGCCACTGCTGATGTTCGGCCAGGCGGACGCGGAAGCCGCGGCCTGTCAGGTGCCGTCCCTGCCGGGGTCGTCGCCGGTGCCGGGGGCGGGCTCCTGGGGGAGCGTCGAGACCACGAATGCTGCCACCATCGTCGCGGTCGGGCGGCAACGGCAGGTGCCGCCACGTGGCTTCGTCATCGCGTTGGCGACCGCGATGCAGGAGTCCACGTTGCGCAACCTGGCCAACAAGAACGTGGTGGAGTCGCTGAGCCTGCCGCACGAGGGTGTGGGGCACGACCACGACTCGGTCGGGCTTTTTCAGCAGCGCCCCGGCTGGGGCAGCGTGCGTGAGCGGATGACGCCCACCTACGCCGCCGGGAAGTTCTACGAGGCACTCGTTCGGGTCGACGGCTGGGAGCGGATGCGACTGACCGACGCCGCCCAGGCCGTGCAACGATCCGGCCTGCCGGAGGCGTACCAGAAGTGGGAGGACGACGCCGAGCAACTCGCCGCGTTCGTACTCGGCCTGCCCAACATCGACGACATCGGCGGCGGCGCACCGACCGCTCCGTGCGGCGTTGACGACCTTGGCCCGGTGCCGGTCGGTCCGAGTGGCTGGGTGCAACCGATCCGCGCCGGGATCGTCAGCCCGTTCGGGCAGCGGGGAGGCCGGCTACACGCCGGAGTGGACCTATCCAAGGCCGATATCCGTGGCGACGCGGTACGGGCGGCGGCGGGCGGCGTGGTGGAGCAGGTGAAGTGCGACTGGTACACCACATGCGACCGGGACGGGAACACGAGTTCGCGGGGCTGCGGCTGGTACGTCGACATCCGCCACCCGGGCAACGTGGTGACCCGCTACTGCCACATGATCCAGCGTCCCGAGGTATCCATCGGACAGCAGGTCACGGCCGGCGGGGTCATCGGGTTCGTGGGCAGCAGCGGCGGCAGCTCCGGTCCGCACCTGCACTTCGAGGTGCACCTCAACGTCCCGCCGGGAACGTTCCACGCCAATAGCAGCAACGCCGTCGACCCGGTGCCGGTCATGCGCGCCCAGGGCGTCCCACTGGGGACCGGCTCGTGAGCCAGGCGTACACGACGGCGGCCCTCCTGGGCGTGGCGCAGGAGACCGCCGTCGTGACCGCGAGGAGGCCCGCGCTACGGCTGGTCAGCCGCCGTGACGGCGACCTGCTCATCGACGGCAGTGGGCGCAGCCGGTCGTGCGCGACGGCGGCGGGCCGGCCCCGGCTGCGGGGCGTCCAGGCCGAGCCGGGCCAGTTCCTCTTCGGTCCATCCGCCCTGAACAGCGGCCGTGTACCGCTCGCTGTACCGGGCGTTGGCCTCGCGCAGTGCGTCAGCGAGCTGGTCGCGTTCGTGCCGCGCGGTGGCCGCCTCACCGACGAGGTTGGCGCGCTGGCGCAGCAGTTGCAGCGCCGCCTTCTCGGTCTCGCTGCGTACGGCCTTGGCGCTCTGTTCGGCCATGACGTCCTCCCCCGGATGACTGAGTTCTGGTGGCTGTGGACGCCGAGCTTAGCGGCCAAGATCGATCGGCGAGGTACCGCTTTTCCACCCTTCCCCCCGGCCGGTGGGGGCGCCTTTCGCGTCAGCCCAAGACGTCGACCAGGGTCAAGGGTGGGCCGTAGGCCCATCGCGCAGCGACGCATCGCGCCCTTGACGCTGGGGGACGTCCGGCTATCGTCTTCGCCCACCACTGGGTGGGTTTCTGACACGCGCCGCACGGGGCGTTCTTCGCCGAAGCGGGCTCGCGCCGCCGGCACACGACCAGCCTCCGCTGTCGGAGCAAGTTGGAGTAAAAGTCTGACTTTTGGTCAGACGGGCCGCGCTGCGGCCGGCCGATACACGGCGGCCGGCGTCCGCCGGGAAGGTGGTCAACGTGGCTGATCCGGCGCAGGTCGGGGTCGTCCGCTTCGGTGCAAGCCAGCGCCGGCGACGTGCTCACAGCGACGACGATCCGCGCGTGCACCGGGTGACCGTGCGGCTGTCCGAGGCGGAGATGACGGCGGTCGAGGCGAACGCGGCGGCGGCCCGGATGGCCACCTCGGCGTACCTGGCGGAGGTCGGATCGGCGCCGCTCGTACCCGCCCCGGCCGGTCCGGACAACGCTGCGGAGACGGGCCCTCTACTGGTCGAACTGATGGGCGTGCACCGGCAGGTTCGGGGTGCGGCGCACAACCTCAACCAGGCCGTAGCGCGGCTGCATTCCACCGGTGAGCCGGGCGGAGACCTGGCCGCGGCGGCGGCGTACCTGGCGAGAGTGGCGGCGCGCGCCGACGAGCTGGTGACCGCGATCGCCGCCGCGCAGACGGGCCGGCGCTGATGATCCCGAAGGTCACGTACGGGGCTCGGGTGCGCGGGCTCCTGGAGTACCTGTGGGGTCCCGGGAAGGCCGAGGAACACGTCAATCCGCACCTGGTCGCCGGGTACGACGACGTGGCACTACTCGCCCCCGATCGCCGCGAGCGTGAGGGTGGCGGGTGGTCGCTGGAGGAGCTGGCGGCGCGGCTGGATGCGCCGCAGATCGCCGCTGGCGAGCGCGGGGTGCAGCAGTACGTGTGGCAGTGCTCGCTGAGCCTGCCCGCGCAGGAGGGGCAGCTCGACGACGCGACCTGGTCGCGGATCGCGGGCCGGTTCGTGGCCGAGATGGGCTTCACCGGCGACGCGGAGCGGGCCGGGTGCCGGTGGATCGCGGTGCGGCACGGACTGTCGGCCAAGGGCAACGACCACGTGCACCTCGTCGTCACCCTGGCCACAGAGGACGGGGCGCCGGTGTGGCTGCGGCAGGACAAGCGACGCAGCCAGCAGGTCGCCGACCTCCTGGAGGACGAGTTCGGACTCGGCAAGTGGACGCCTGGCCGGAGTGGGGCGACGAAGCGACCGGAGCTGAACCGACCGGAGGTCGACCGGGCCCGGCGCAGCGACCAAGCGCCGGACCGGGAACTGCTGCGTCGCCAGGTCCGTGCCGCCCTGGCCGGGGCCGGCAGCGAAGTCGAGTGGGTCGCACGGATGAAGGGCGCAGGGCTGCTGGTCGTCCCGCGCACTTCGGCGAAGGACCCGAACCAGGTGGTCGGGTACGCCGTCGCACTGCGGCCGACCGGGGCGGGCACGCCGACCTGGTACGCCGGGCGCAGCCTGGACGGAGACCTCAGCCTGCCCCAGGTCCGCACCCGGTGGCCCGAGGCCGAGCGGCCCCCGGTGGGCCAATGGAAGGCAGCGGATTCCACGGAATCGCACCTGCGTGGCGAGGACCGGATGGCGGTGTGGCGATCGTCGGCCGCCGCGCTGGAGGCGATCAGTGGCCGACTGGCCGGGGTAGCGCCCGACTCGCCGCAATGGCCAGCGGTGGCGCGGGCCAGCGCCGAGCTGCTGGCCCGGGTGGCGGCGGCCACCGAACCGTCAGGGCAGGGTCCGATGAGCCGGGCCGCCGATGCTCTGGCTCGGGCGGCGGCGCCACCGCGGCGCGCGCCGGCGCCGCTGGCGTCGTCGGTGGCTCGGGAGTTGGGTCGCGTGGCGGGCGCGCTGCTGGTGGCCGGACACGCCCGCGACGGCGGTGAGGCGGCCGTCCTGCTTGCTGTCGTCGTTCAGGCGGCCCGCCTGGTCGTGGCGCTGGCCGAGCTGCGCGCCGCGCAGCAGCAGGCCCACGCCGCGGGCGCCGCTGCTGTTGCCGCCGCGCACCTGATGCCCCTGCTCCGGTCCGGCGCCCAGCTCGTCGGCCAAGGGCACGGGCCGAACCAGGGAGGGCCGCCGCAGCGGCCGGTCCACACCGTGCCGGGCCCGGTCCGGCCCCGCGTCGACCCGAACGTCGAGCGGGATCCGCAGCTTTGAGGAGGACGAGCTCATGGCCGAGAACGAGATAGCCGAGATCCACCAGCGGGCCACCGCGGCGGTAACCGCCGCGATCCAGGCTGCCGGCCAGCTTGCGCAGGCGGCCATCGAGATCCGCATCGCCCAGCTCCAACGCGCCGCTCGGGCCAGCGAGGAGCAGGCCCGCCGCATCCGCGCCCAGGTACGGGCGGCCCAGCAGGCCGGCGCAACCGTATGGCGGCCGGCGACGCGGCCGTCGTGGTGGCGGCAGGCGTCGGCCGAGGACATCGCGCGGGCCTGGCGGGCCAGCGCCGAGTGGGCGGCCGTCGACCCGCGCGCCCAGGCCGCCCAACGGGTCATCGTGGTGCGGCTCGCCGAGCGCGGCGTCCACGTCGACCCGCAGACCGCCCGGCCGGGAGACGAAGCATGGCTGTCCGACCAGCTCGATCGCGCCGCCGTGGACGACGTCGACCGGCCGGCAGAGGCCCCACCGGCGGGAGCCCGGCATGGTGACGCCGGCGAGCGGCGCCGCACCGCCCAGGAGCGCCAGGAAGCGATGGCGGTGCACGTGCGGGAAGTGTGGTCCGCCGACCGGGCGGAGCGGGTCATCGCCTCGGCGGCGTGGCCGGCGCTGGCCTACAAGCTCGACCAGTTGGAGCGCGCCGGGCACGACGTGCGCAATCTGCTGCGGCAGGTTCCCGGCTTCGTCGACCGGGCCCACACCCCCGCTGCGTACGCGTTCCGGGTGGTCGACGACTACGCCACCGAGCAGGACTCCGGAGCGGCACAGGCCGACGACAAGGTCCGTGACGACGGGGACCGCCCCGGTGTCACCCTTGACGGTGAATGGCGGGAGACGGGCGGCGGCAGGAAGGAAAGCGCTCGCGGCGACCGCCCCCAGGCCGGCCAGACATCTGCCGAGCCCGGTGCTCCCGAGGTGAGCGGGGTGAAGATCGCGGCCCAGGCATTCCCTCACTCGACCGCCGCCGCGGTCACCGACGCCACGTCGGTGGGTCGGCCGACCGAGGCGCCGCCGGTACCACCGCGGTCCCCGTCTGCGGGCATGACCGCCGAGGCTCCGAGCCGGTAGACGACGTGCCGAGTCCGCCACCTCTGCCCCGCCAGCACCAATAGCACCAGCCCGCAGGCGACGTTGCTGGTGACTGCCGCCCTGAACAGGGGGTATCCTGCGGGCATGGCCAACAGCAGCCCCGACACCGGCGCGCGCAGCGAGGACGTCCTCGCCGCTGCCGGCATCGTCGTCACCCCGGAGGGCAAGGCCCGCGCCCGGGAGCGGCTCAGCGAGGCCAAGCGGCGGTGGACGCCGGAGCTGGACGCAGAGCTGCGCGCTCAGCTCGGCCTGCCCGCCCGCGCCGCGTGAACGAACGCCCCGTTCGCATCGTCCTCGACGCCTCCGCCGTCCTCGCGTTCTGCCGCGAGTCGATTCACGTGGGCGAGGTGATCGCCGAAGTCGCCGACGAGGACTGCGTGGTCGGCGTGCCGGTGATGTGCCTCGCGGAAGCGTCCCGCGGGGCGGTCGACACCGACCGGCTCGATCTGCTGGTCAACCACCCGGCCGTCGAGGTGCTCACCGTCGACCCTCTCAGCTGGCGGGCCCTGGCCGTCGTCTACGACACCGTCGGCCGGCTCGACGCCGCGAGCGCGCTCCTCGCCGCAGTCGACAGCGGCGGGTACGTGCTGACCGGGCAGCCGGGCCTGTACGCCGGGCTCGCCGGCGGTGGCCCGATCATCGTGTTCTGACCCGGAGACAACGAAGCGTCCGCACCTGCCCAGGGTGCGGGCGCTTCGCTCTGCGCTGGTCCACGAGGTAGCGATTGGGTGATCACGGAAAATCTATGTGCCCGTTCGCCTCTACCCGCTGACCACACCACAAGGTCAATGACGTTCCTCGAACTTATGGCGTGGTCAGCGGGCACACGGCATTCAAGATCGGCTACGAGACAACCCGCGCGGGAGCCGTCACTCTTGCACCTGGCGCTGCTGATTGGCAGGCCGGAGAGGGGCCTCCCGCCCGCCATCGACCGTAGGAAGTTGGACGGCGGGCGGGGGCCCGTACCGATCGGAGAATGACACATGCTCGGCCTCGATGACCAGCACGGATGGGCGGCTGCCGTCCTGCTGATCGCCCTCCCCACCGCGGTGGTATCGCTTGGCGCCGTCCTGGTGGCGGTCCTGGCACTGGCCGCCCGCCACCCGCGGACTCGCCGCCACTGCATCGACGTCCTCACCCAGCTCACCCGGTTCGTCGGTGCACTGCGAGGTGGGCGGTGAGCGCCGTCTCGCCGGTGCCGCCGGGTCGCCCCAGGGCGACCCGGCCGCCCCGGGTGACCATCAACAACGCGCTGCTCAGCGCCTGCGACGGGCCCGAGGGAAGCACCCCGCTGCACGAGGAGGTCCGGCAGAACCTGGAGCACCTCTGGAAGTACGGCGGCAATCGCGACGGCAGGACCCCGGGGCGTCGCCCTGAGAGGATCTTGATTCGGCCGGACTTCGTGCGGCAGAAGCCCGGCGCCGATCACGAGCCGGCCCTGGGCCGCCTGGTCCCGACCAAGGGGCTGGCGCTTCGGCTGGAGTTGCTGATGCTCTTCGACGCCCAGTGTCGGTACGGTCCCGGGGAGCGGGCCCGCATCGACCGCACGTTCGAGGACGTGGAGGCGAACGCGCCGATCAAGAGCTGGCAGAAGGTGGTGCTCTCCGACACCAGCTCCGACTACCGGGAAGCCGGTGCACTGCGGGGGCGGCAAATCAAGAAAGCGCTGCGGAGGCTCGACGAGCAGCACCTGGTGGACATCGGCCCAGACAAGAGCCGCCCGGGCAGGCGGGACCTCAACCGGATCACGCTGCTATCCGAGGCCAGTACCCCGGTCAGCCGGCCCAAATACACGGTGCCGTCGGAAGGCTTGTACGTCTCGCGTCACTTCTTCACCAGCCTGTGGGTGTTCGCGCTGACCAACACCGAGATCGCCATGTTCCTCGCCCTCTCGGCACGACGCGCAGCCTTCCCGATCGCGCACAACACCGGCAACGGCGTGTTCGTGGTGCAGGAGCACCGCCGTCAGTTCGGGTTCGCGGACAACACCTGGCGCAGCGCCCGTGCGCTGCATCGCTTCGGCCTGGTGGATCGCCGCCTCGATACAGAGCGCGACCCGCTGACCGGCATGATCACAGACTACGGCAGCCGCTGGAAGAAGCACGAGGTGATGCCGACGCGCTTCACCTTCATGGACGACGTGCTGGAGCAGCCGGCCGTGCCCACCATCGACCGGGTCCTGAACAATCCCACACCCGAGGACGAGTGGAGGCAGTGGTTCACCTGAACACCTCCTACCGCGGTAAGGGCGGCTCGTCGGGGGCCATCAGTACACTCCGGGAGAGCCGCCGGCAGGTCGGGCAGCAACCACCGAATGACGACCCGGCACCGCCGCTGCGCCGACGCGAGCACGCCGGGACGTCACTCTGACCGGACACGGATGGCGACCATGGCACTCAGGAGAGGGATGGCCGCGGCCCGGCGTCGATACAGGTCACCGCTCGGGCACATGGGCGTGGTCGTGGTGGGCGACCCGGAGGGGAGTGGCGGGGGCGGGTGAGACGGGCGCTGCCGCCCCGGCGCCGGTAGCAGGTACGAACGCCGTGGCGGCCACCGCAGCCGCGTGGACGGGCCGGGCGCCGATGCCACTCTGCGGCGGCTCTGCTGGCCGGGGGGTGAGCTTGTGCCAGACCAGGTTGGTCAAGCCCTGGCGGAACGCCTGATCGCCGTGGAGGTCGGCGAGGCGGACCACGTCGGCGGGGTCATCGAGCTGGGTGATGGCGGTGGTCATCGCGGCGGCGAACGTCGCGCTGAAGGTGGCCTGGTCGCCGGCGCGCGCGGCGGCCTGGACGGCGTCGACGCGCAGGGCCCGCTGAGTGCAGGCGTCGAGCAGCGCCCGATCCGCCGGCGTGGTGGCCGCGACGATGGCGGCCGGCGCCAGCGGGCTGATCACCTCGGACTGGCCCGCTTGGCTGTCGCGCTGCGTCGACGGGCCAGCGGCCGAGGCTGGCGGGGGCGCGTCGCGGACCGCCTGGTGCACGGCCTGCCCGGCGGCGCTGTAGAGGGCCTGGCGCCAGGCCGGGTCGTCGCACTTGAGCATCACCGCGACGGCCATCTCCGTGTTACCGGGGTCGGCGAGGGCGTGGGTGAGCGCCTTGTCGAACGAGGCGGAGAAGGCGGCCAGGTCGCTGGTACGGGCCGCGTCCTGGACGGCGCCGCCGCCGGCGACGTGCTGCACGCGCCGGTCCAGCCACGTCTGTTCGTCGGGGGTCAGGCTCTCGCGCAGGTCCGGCGGCATCCAGTCGCCGACCGTGACGGGTACGGCGGGCGGGGTGCCCGAGGGTGGTGGGGTGGTGTCGGCCATCAGGTCGATGACCGCGTTGATCGCGCGGAGCCGGCGGCGGGTGTCGAGCAGCTCGTCGCGGCGGGGGAACGGCTGGTCGAGCTGCTCGGTGGCCCGGGCGATCTCTTCGTGCTGGCCGGCGATGCGGGCCTGCACGGTGGCCCGGGTGGCGTCTAGGTCAGTGAGCTGGTTCTCCAGGCGGCGGACGAGACCGGTGGGGTCGCCTTCCACGGCGGAGGTGAGGCCGATGGTGGTGGAGGAGTCGGGTATTCCGTCGAATCGCAGGGCGACGAGCAGGCCGTCGCGGCCGGACCAGAACACGGCGTCGACGCCGAAGCCGCCGAGCTGGGCGACGCCGGCGGCTTCGCGCCGGTCGGTGGAGGCGACGCCCTGCGCGGTGGCGGTCAGGGCATGTTGCAGGGCGCGGCCGGCCTCGGCGCGTTTGGTGAACCGGTGCCCGGCGACGGTCATGGCGAACTTCTCGCCGCGGGTGTCCTGGCGGCGGGCGATGACGTCGTCGAGCACCTCAACGCGGCGGGTGTCCTTGGTGATCCACGCCTTCAGCTCGCCGACCTGGCGGCGCAGCGCTGCCTGGGTGTTGTGGTGGGTCCGGTCGGCGCGTTCGAGGCGGGTGAGGTCCTGGGCGACCTGCTCGCGGTCCATCAGCAGCGGGTTGCCGGTGGCGATGGCCTTGATCTGGTGCGCCTGGAGGGTCTCGTCGCTGACGTCCTCGATCTCGCGCGCGGAGGTGCCGCGCATGATCTGGTCGATGAAGGTGCCCTTGCGGGCCACGGTCTGCCAGGAGAAGGCGTCGAAGCTGCCGGCGACGACGTAGCGGTAGATGCTGACCTCGGGGTTCTGGTTGCCCTGGCGCAGGATGCGTCCCTCGCGCTGCGTGACGTCGGCCGGGCGCCACGGGCAGTCGAGGTGGTGCAGGGCGATCGCGCGGGCCTGGACGTTGGTGCCGACGCCCATCTTGGCGGTCGAGCCGACGAGCACGGCGACGTCGCCGGAGCGGCAGGCGTTGAACAGGCTCGCCTTCTTGGCGTCGGTGTCGGCCTCGTGGATGTAGCGGATCTTCTCCCGGGGCATCCCCCGCTCGACGAGCAGGTCGGCCAGGGCGTCGTAGGCGTTCCAGCGCTCGGGGTTCGGGGTGGACTGGTCGCAGAAGACGATCTGCAGCGCGCCCGGGGTGGGGTGCGGGACGGGGTCGGCCGCGTCGGGGTTGACCAGGTAGACGGTGTCGCGGGTGTCGCGCCAGATCGCCGCGATCCGCTCCGCCGCGGCGTCGATCTTGCCGGGTGCGGTCTGCTGTTCGCCGATGAGCCGCAGGTCCAGGGAGGCGGCGCGGGCCTCGCCGGAGACCTTGAGCATGTTGTCTTCGCTGGGCTCGACCTGCCGGTTGCGGATCCGCTCGACGCGCTCGTCCAGGCCGGAGATGAACTCCTCCAGCTCCGGGGCCGGGTCGAGGGTGACGATGTGCGGGGCGCGTTCGCCGTCGTCGCGCTGCGTCAACTGCGGGGTGGGCAGGGCCAGGTCCTCGGGGGTGCGGACGTCGCCGTAGGTGCGCATCATCAGCGACAGCTCGGGCACGTTGGCGTACTTGGCCAGCCGGGCGCGCATCTGGAAGCCCTGCCCGGTCGGGGACACCTCGATGGCGGTGACGACCTTGGCGAAGGTGGCCGCCCAGGTGTCGAAGTCGGTGGTTCCGGTGGCCTGTAGGAGGTCGGGGCGGAGCTGGCGGGTCACCACGTACAGCTCCCGGACGCTGTTGGCGATCGGGGTGGCGGTGGCCCCGCACACCACCCGCTGGCCGCGCTGGCGGCGCAGGTAGGACAGCTTCATCCGGAAGTCGACCGCGCGGTCGGAGCCGTCGTTGCCGGCGTCGGGGATGGAGCTGGTGATGGTGTCGTTCTTCAGCTCGTGCAGCTCGTCGCGGTAGACGTAGTCGATGCCGGTCTGCTCGAACGTGACGCCCGGGTCGCGGGCCTTGTCGAGCTTCTCCTTGACCCGCTCCTCCTTGCGCAGCAGCGCCTTCTGCAGGCGCTTGACGCTGCTGGAGCGCTTGGCGTCCTCACCGTTGGCGATGGCCTGCTCACCGGCGCGGACGATCTTGTCGCGCAGCTCCGCCAGCTCCTCGTCGAGGAAGCGGCTCTGCTCGTCCGGGGACAGTGACAGCCGCTCGAAGAACGAGGCCGCCATGATGATCGCGTCCCAGTCGCCGGTGGCGCAGCGGGCGACGAACCGGCGGCGCCGGTCGGTGCTCATGTCGTCGCGGCCGGCGGCCAGCAGCCGGGCCCGGGGGTAGATCTGCAGGAACTCGCGGGTGAACTGCTCCAGCATGTGGTTGGGCACCACGATGGCCGGCTTGTTGACCAGGCCGAGGCGGCGCTGCTCCATCGCGGAGATGGCCATCACCGCGGTCTTGCCCGCGCCGACGGCGTGGAACAGCCCGACGGCCGGCTCGGCGACGATGCGGGCGACCGCCTCCACCTGGTGCGGGCGGGGTGTGAAGCCGACCGCGATGCCGGGCAGCGACCGGGTCACCCCGACGTAGCTGCGCGGCACGGTGGCGTTGAACATCTCGTTGTAGGTCGTGGCGACCTGCTCGGCGCGGTCCGGGTCCTCCCACACCCACGCGCCGAAGCGTTCCTCCAGCTCGATCGCCTTGGCCTGCGCGGCGGCGGTGGCCTCCACGTCGAGGGCGCGTTTGCCCTCCTCCACCTCCACGAACACCCGGATCGGGGTCTTGGTCAGCAGCCGCTGCGCGAGGTCCGGCGCGGCCATCCCGGGGGTGCCCCAGGTCGAGCGGGCCAGGACACCGGCGCGGGAGCCGCGGACCCGCCAGTCGGACCCGCCGACGTGCTCCACCCGCAGGCCCGGGTCGCGCAGCGTCTCCTGGAGGAACTGCTGGATGAGGGGGGCGGGCAGGAACGGGGCGCCGAACGCCGCGTCGATCTCCCCCGGCCCGAGGTCGCGGGGGATCACCCGTTGCAGGGCGCGCACGTTGGTCTCGAAGCGCGGGTCCGTCTCGGCGGCGGCCTGGGCGGCGCGCAGCTTCACGCGCACGTTGCCCGACAGGTACTCCGGGGCCTCCACGAGCCGGCCCGTGGACGGGTCGTCGTAGACCAGGTCGCCGAGCGCGGCGCGGGCCTCCGGCTCGCTGACCCCGAGCAGCCGGGCGACCTCGGGCAGCCGCACGTCGCCGTGGGTGTCGACGCAGATGGCCAGGGCGTCGGCCGGGGTGTCCGCGCCGAGCTGCGGCGCCCGGGGCAGGATCACCCGGCGGGCGAAGATGTCGGCCTTCGTCGCGGTCTGGGTGGTGTCGTCGAAGTGCTCCAGGGCGAACACGGTGGCGGCGTGCGGGTCGGTCTGCCGGAAGCGGCCCATCGGCGGGTTGATCCGGGCCATCTTCGGCTCGCCCGTCTCCGGGTCGGTCCGGCCGGTGCGGCGCAGGGTGTAGCGGTTGAGCGGACCGTGGGCGGCCAGGTAGGCGTCGTATCGGTCGTTCAGCTCGGCGCGCAGTGCCGCCGGTGACCCCGGCGCGGGCGGGCCGCCGTGCTCGTCGCCGTCGTCGACGGTGGCGGCCTCCGCCGTCAGCAGCGCGGTCACGGTGTCGCGCAGCCCGAGCAGCGCCCGCAGCTCGTCGGCCTGGCTGGCGGGCACCTCGTGCGGCACCACCTGGCCGTCGGCGACGGTGGTGAAGGTCCCGTCGTCCTGGGCTTCGAGGTGGCCCTCGGCGCGGTCGGTGGGCGCGAGCACCGCCAGCGGCTCGGCCGGCCGGTCGCCGTCGACGCGCGGCGTCATGGTCAGGCCCTCCCGGCGGGCCTCGTCGACGACGTCGCGCAGCACCCGGGCGAGGGCCTCACCGGTGTTGTCGCCCGCGCGGACGATCAACTCGCCGTCGCGGTTCATGCCCCGCCCGAGCGTCATCTCGCCGAGCACCCGCTCCGGCCGGTCGGCGAAGTATTCGTTGACCTGGTCGGCCTGCTCGCCGGCGGTGTCCAGGTCCAGGGGCCGGGTCTGCTCCCAGGCGATCGGCCCGGGCTCGCGGTCCGGCTCGCGCCGGCGCAGGATCAGCAGGTCGGTGATGGCCTGGGTGCCGGCGGTGGCCTGGTGCGCTCCCGACGGCAGGCGCACCGCGGCGACCAGGTCGGCCAGCGCCGCCATCTCCCGCCGGGCGGCGGGGTTCGCCGAGTCCAGGGTGTAGCGGGAGGTGAGCACCGCGACCAGGCCGCCGGGCCGGGTCAGGTGCAGCGACTTGATGATGAAGTGGTTGTGGATGCTGTGCCGGCCGGGGTTGTGCCGCCGGTCGGTCAGCCGCACGTCGGCGTACGGCACGTTGCCCACGGCCAGGTCGAACGCGCCGGACGGGGCCCGGGTGTCGGCGAAGCTCTCGGTCCGGATCTCCGCGTGCGGGTACAGCGCGGCGGCGATGCCGGCCGTCACCGGGTCCAGCTCCACGCCGACCATCCGCGCCTGCGGCGGGGCCAGGCCGATGAAGTTGCCCGACCCGCAGCCCGGTTCAAGGACCGCCCCGCCGTCGAAGCCCAGCTCCCGCACCGCGTCCCAGATCGCGCGCACGTACGCCGCGTCGGTGTAGTGGGCGTTGAGGGTGGTCAGCTCCGCCGCGGCGTACTCCTGCGGCGACAGCAGCTCCCGCAGCTCGGCGCGCTGCTGGGCGAACCGGGCGTAGTCGGGGTGGTTGGTGCGGGACTCGAACACCCCCGGCACCGCGCCCCAGCTCGCCCACCGCGCGAGCACGGCCTGCTCCTGCCTCGTGGCCGGGCGGCCAGCGGCTTGCACCTCCCGCAGGGTCCGCAGGGCGGCCAGGTTCGCACGGAGCTTGGCCATCTCGCCGGCGGGCGCCAGGTCCTGCTGCCCGCCGGGTCGGAACGATTCCGCGGCATCACCGGCGCCGCCGTCGGCGTCCGCCCCGGCGCTCTGGTCCGCAGCGGTATCGCTGGCCTCGTCGGCCGGTACGGCTACCGGGCCGGGGTCTGCGGCTCGTCCTCGTCGTCCTCCTCCTCCGCGACCCGCTGCCACCACGGGTCGTTCGGGTCCTCCACCAGCGGTGTCCACGTCGGGCCCGCCGCCGGCGTCGCCGACCCGGTCGGCGTCTCGTCCGCTGGCTGCTCGGCGTTCGGGTCCATCAGGATCAGCTCGGGGAGGATCTCCTCCTCCGCCATCTGCTTCGCCGCGTTCAGCCGGCCGAGCTTGCCGAGATACCCCTCGCCCGGCTGATCCGGACCGGCCAGCTCCCGCGTCCGCTGCTCGATCTGCTCCGCCGCCTGCTCCCCCAAAGTCGAGAAGAAGCTGCTCGGGTCCTCGATGGTCGCGTACCGCTGGGGCAGGTACGTCCGCCAGTGCTTCTGGGCCTGCGCCCCGTAGTGGTTCATCCGTCTCCTCCGCGTCGGCCGGGCCGTCCTGGTCACCGTCGGCGGGCGGGTCGGCGGTCGCCTGCTCGCCCGCGTCGACCACCGGCGGCGCGTGCGCCGTGGCCGCGCCGTCCAGGACGGCCGGAGCGGGGGCCGGCACGTCGACCACGGGCGTGGCCGGCTGCACCCCGGGGTCAGGCTCCGGATCCAGGTGCCGGGCGACGTACGCCTCCAGGGCGGCGATGTCCACCCCGCTCGCGCCGACCTGGTATCGCAGCAGCGACCGCGCCGAGCGGGCGACGCCGGCGCGGCCCGCGGACGTCTGGTAGGTGCGGGCCGCCCACTCGACCCGGGCGGTGACCACGGCCTCCAGCAGCGGCCGAGCACGGTCCTGCGGCCGGGGGCCGACCGCCCGCAGCGCTCCCGGCGTCGTGGGGTGAGCCTGCACGGCAGGGGCGAGCAGGTGGTAGGCGCGCTCGGCCGCGCGCCGGCCGGCCTCGCCGGCGCCGATGGCCACGGTCACGCCCGCGGCCACGTCGGTCTGCTCGGTGAGCATCGCGACCTGGGCGGGTGTCAGCGTCGGCCCGCACGGTGCGACCACCACCGGGGCGTCCTCGCCGGCCGTCGCGGACCGCGCGATCGCCTCCAGCGCCGTGGCGGCCACCACCACCGGCCGGCCGGTCCGCTCCGGCTGCTCGGCAAGCCCGACCAGCGCGTCGGCCGGCCGGTGGATCGCCGTGGCAGGGCCGTGCAAAACCGCAGGCACCGACTCATCGGCGCCCGGCGGGGCGTACCCGACGAAGCTGACCACGGCGTTCGTCTGGGGATCGCGCACGCCGACCACAACCCGGTCCTGGAAGCGGTCAACCAGCAGTCCGCCCCGGCCGGTCGAGGCCAGCCCGGAGGCCAGAATCTCGGTGTCGGTGAAGCCGGCCCGGCGCAGCTCGTTGACCAGCGCCGTCGGGCGGCCCGGCGCGTACCCGAGCATCCACCGGCCGTCGACCGGCACGCCCTGCCCAGCCAGCCACCGACGCGGCCCCGCGCCGCCCGGCCCGTCGAGCTGCGCCCGGTAGAAGCGGGCCGCCAGGTCCTGCGCGGCAAGTAGCCGGTCCTGCTCGGCGGTGGTCACCCGGGACCGCGTCGGAGGCCGGGGTGCGACCTGGGCGTCCAGGGATGCCGCGCGCAGCGCCAAGGCCGCGGCCCGGTCGCGGGCCGCGTCGACGCGCTCGGCAACCTCAGCCGCGACCTGGTCGTCGCTGCGGTCAGGCATCGTCATGAAGCCCGCTCGTCGTCGGGCTCACCCGAAGCCAACAGCCCTTGCGCGCGCAACCGCTCGAACAGCCGTTGATGGTGCTCCAGCGTGGACGTGAGCTGGTCGATCTGGTCCTGCAAGCCCGCGATCGTGCTGTCCACAGTTCGCGGTGCAGGCTGCGCAGCTTCGTCGGTCATCGTGCCCCCGTAGTGATCGACTCCCCGCCCACGGTAGTCAGCCCCGGCACGCTACGTCGAGATAGATCCGGGCCGCTACCGCCGGCGCTCGCCCGAGGGGTTGATGCCGCGGAATCACACTCAGGGCAGCAAGCTGGGCCAGCAGACGCCGACCGGCTCCCGACCGTCGTGGTCGTGCTTTCCAGTATCGACGCCTCCGGCGGGGCCTCTCTCGGAGATCCGGGAGGGGACCACAGGTGCCAGGTGGGTGAGTGGTCGCCCAGAGGTGGGACCTCCCCGCGCCGGCCGCCCAGAGGGCTACCAGACCGGCTCTGGGGCGACCAGGCCAAGCCGCTTCGCGGTCGGCTTCGCCGAGCCTGGCCACCCCAGAGCCGGCCCGGTCGATCGGAGATCGGCCGACACGAGGAGATCCCACCCCACCCCCGGCACCGCGCGCGGGCAAGCCCGCAACCCCTGACCCAGGACCTACGCCGACCCCTGCGCCGCGTCGTACCGGTCGAGCACGTACTTGACGCTGGTCTTGGCCCACTGCCCCTTCCCCGACGGGGTCGGGACCTGCTCCGCGTTCAACGCCGTGGCGATCGCGGCCAGTGACAGGCCCTCACCCCGCAGCTGCGCCGCCCGGGCGGCCGAGGGCGGCAACGGCGCCGGCGGGCGACCCAACCGCACACCCCGGTCCCGAGCCGCCGCCATCCCCGCCGACACCTCGGGCCTGCGCATCTCCGATTCGCTGCTCATGCCCCTCAGCGTACGGCAAAAAGGTACAGAAAAAGCCCCCGCCAGCAGCTTTTTCTATACCTTTTCCTGTACGATCGAGGAGTAAGGAACGGCCCGGCCGGGTGCAGCAACACCCAGCCGGGCCAGGAAGAACCGCCCTCTGCGAAAGGGAGTTCCATGACCCAGCGTACGACGATCCCGACCCGGGAGATCGACCACGACAACGAGTGCGTCGGCTGCGGCACGCACTTCGCCAACCCGTGCGACCCGCTGTGCCCGTTCGAGACCGGGGAGTTCGGGCCGGCGGTCATTTTGCGGGCCGCCAACCGCCGAGTGCTCGACCACCCGGCCGGGGTCGGCTACGACATCGCCGGCGCGATCTTCGCCGCCGCCGTCGACCTGGTCGGCCGCGACCAGGCGCAGGCCCTCGCCGACGAGTCCCGGCAGGCGCTGGCCGACTTCCTCGTCGGCCAGTGGGGACCGCGGGCCCAGCCGATCCACAACCAGGTGGTCTACCGGCACGGCCTCTTCGCCCACCCCTACGAGATCGCGACCTCGCTGTATGGCGCGGCGGACCAGTATGACGACAACACCCCCACCCCCAACGACTGCTGAGACCCAGCCGGGCCGGCCCACCGTGGCCGGCCCGGCTTCCACAGCCCGACTCAGCACATCGAAGGGATCGAGACCATGACCAGCACCACCCAGACCCGCCCCGCCCAGCTCGCGCCGGTCCGCATCGGCCGGGGCCGCGCTGTCCACCTCGGCAACCTGAGCAGCATCAAGGGCCCGGCCGGCGAGCCCCGTTACGTCTCCAGCTCGTGCGGCGCCGGCACCCGAGGCGACACCGTCGTGGCCGGCGCTGCCATCGCCGAGCCGATCGACTGTCGTACCTGCACGAAGGCCAACTCGATCCGTGTGGCCTGGATCAACGCCAGGGTGATCGCGGCAACCAGCGAGCCGGTGACCCTGCCGCACACCGGCCTGACCGTGCCGCATACCCAGCTCCGAGTCGACGGCCCCACCCAGTCCGGACCCGACCGCGCGGAACAGCACCGGCTGTACCTCGGCGACCGCTTCCTCGGGTGGATCACCACGCACCCGCACCGCCCGCACCGAACGGCCACCTACCGCCCGGTGAACCTCCACTTCTGGGGAAGGGACCTCGACGATTACGCCGCCACGGCCCGGCTGTTCACCGGCGAGGCCGCCACCGTCGCCGACGTGCTGGCCGAGCTGGTCCGCGAGCACATCACCGCGGCGGACGTCGCCGAGCGGGTGACTGCCTTTCGAGCCCCGGTCCGGCTCATGCAGCACACCCTCGACGGCGACGACCAGCCGGTCGGGGCGCCATACCCGATCACCTACGCCAGCGTCACCGCGCCGCTAACCACCGACCCTGCCTGGCACCGCGCCGTCGCTCGCGCCCTGCACCGCGATCGCCCCACCAGCCCTGGCCAGCACTGGCAAATCTGGACCCCCACCGGCTGGACTCGGCTACCCGAAGTGTTCGACCTCGATCAGGACCTCCGCTGACCCGCCCTCTGCGCCCGGTTCGCCGTGGGCCGGGCGCAGAGGGCGCCGGCCCTACCAGCCACCCGCCAAGGGAGACCCATGACCACTAGCCATCGGGCCGACGCCCGCGCCATCCTCGCCACCGCCACTCCGGCCACCCATCGCCCACTGCTGGCCTGGGCCGTCGGGATCACAGCCTGCGGTCACGCCATCAACCCCGTGACCTACTGGCGTACCCGAGACGCCTCACGGATCGCCCCGGAGTACGCCGGGCAGACGCTGCCCGCCGGCCGGATGCTCCGGCTCGCCAAGCCCCGGATCGAGATCACCGATGGAAACCTACACTCGCCGCTACGGCTGACCTGGGTCGACCTATGCGCCGTGCTGGACAGCGGCCGGGTCACCGCCGAACTGATCCGTTACTGCGAACAGGCCGTCATCGCCTGGCGCGACCATCCTGGCGGATTTCGGGGTGCCGGCTGGACCGACGTCGTCGACACCTGCTCCCGGGCTGGAGAGGCCGTTTGGGTAGCGTGCCGGCCGGCTGACCCTGGTGAGCAGCTCGACCTGTTCGCCACCGCCGGCATCGAGGGCTGACCAGCAGTCATCAGGATCTCGGACCGGAGGGCACGCCGCGATCTCGGTTCGGCCGCCGTCTCGTGCCGCGATCACGTCGGCCGCCTCGTCGGTCGTGGCCGGCAAGGCGTCCGGGTCGGCCGGCGAACAACCAGGGGGTGGGCACCATCCGGTGCCCGTCCCCTGCTACCAGCGAAAGATGTCGAATCCCGGATCAGTCTGCAGGTGGTGAAAGTTGATGAGCAGGCCCGTGTGCGTGTAGAAGTTCAGTGCACTGAACAGGGCAAACCCGGCACCGGAGATGCTCCAGGACCAGTAGAGAATGTGCCACGCCAGCCGGGATCGGCCACGCAGCGCGGTACCGAACACCAGGCATCCGAGCGCGGCCAGTCCGTACAGGCCGAGTCCGAATCCGAGGTTCTCGATGGCCGGCAGGTGCCCGATCCGGCCGGTGATCGGCTCGGCCTCCGGTGCTCCTCCTACGGCGTCGAACCGCACGATCGCCGCCGCGCAGAAGACCAGGACGACGCCGATCCAGAAGATGATCCAGGTGGTCGGCACCAGTCCGGCTCGTAGCTGTTGGATGTCGACCTGGTCGTCGTGCCGGACGTGGCGGGCGAGCCACCAGCCGGCGGCGATCACGGCAGCGCCCAGGATCAGTGATGGCTCGAAGAACAGCGTGTCGATCCAGCTCTTTTCCGAGTGCAGGGGGTGCAGCAGGGTGCCGGCCAGCGCCAGGGGGTAGAGGACCAGGGCCAGGCCGGCGAACGCGGCGACCCAGCCGGTGCGGCTGAACGCCGTGCGGTCCATGAACAGCAGCGGGGCCTTGGTGCCGCTGGCCACCGCCCAGAATCGGGGCACCAGCATCAACGCCAGGCCGGCCATCACGCCCACAGTCGTGTTGTACATGATCAGGGTGTCCATGGTGCTCCTGTCTCGCCGGCGAGGCGCCGGGTGCACGCGCCGTCGAACAGGTCATGATCCAGTGTTGAGTCCGACGCGGGAGCGGCCAAACCCCGCGCCGGACCCAACCACCGCCCCCGTGGCCGCGCGGTGCCACTCTGCCGGCCGTGGTGGACGTCTACCAGGACGTTTGCGGCGCACGAAACGTGAATTCGTGTGGTGTGGGTGCGTACCATGCCAGGCGTGGAGGTGTGATCGTGGGCGAGCTGGTGGGTCAGGTGCTGCGGCATTGGCGCGCCCGCCTGACACGCGAGGACATCGGGCTACCGCCCCGGTTGCGCCGCCGCAGTGGTGGTGGTCTGACCCAGGAGGACGTCGCCGAGGCGGTGGGGTACGGCCTGCGCGCCTACGTGGATCTTGAGCACGGTGGTCGTGGCCGTCCCAGCGCCGATCTGTTGGAGCGGGTCGCGGATGTGCTGCGCCTGGAAGCCGACGAACGTCGCATGCTGTGGGTGACGGCGACCGGCATGTCCCGACCGGCGCAGAGCTACGCGACCGATCCCGACGCCGGCCTGACGCAGATGTGCGAGCAGATGGCCTGTCCGGCGTACGTCACTGACGCGGCGTGGCAGGTTCTCGGCGCGAACCGCGCCGTCGCACAGTGGTTCGTCGACTTCGGATCCGTACCTCCCGTCGACCGCAACATCGCCAAATGGATCTTCGGTAACGTGCACGCCCAGCACGTGTTCGTCGACTGGCCGCGCTTCGCAGACGAGTTCGTGGCGCGCTTCCGTGCCCTGTACGCGCTGATGCCCAGCAACCCTGGATTCTCAACGCTGCTCGACGAACTGCTCGCCTACCCCGAGTTCGCCGCCCGGTGGGCTGCGGCCCCGGTGATCAGCGTGGACCCGCCCACCGCACGCCGCTTCTTCCGGGAGCCCGGTGCTGACCTCGACGATCCTGGCGTACCCCTGGACATGGTGATTCTCGCCCCGGTGGCACCAGATGACGGCCGCCGCGTCGTCGCGTTCCAGTATCCGCCCGGCTACACCCCGGAGCTGACGGCCGAGAGTGCACCGGAGCGCTGCCCGGCCTGCGCGCGACTGCGGACATGACTCCCGCTCAGCGGCGTGCCGGTGCCTGGTTGGCCGCCGTCCGCCGTAGCGCCGGTCTGACCCAGGCCGCCGCCGCACGCCGGGCCGGAATCACCAGTCGGGCCTGGCAAGCCGTCGAGGCCGGCCACCGGACGACACCCCTCACCCTCGTCCGGATAGTCGACGTGCTCGACCTCGATGACACCGCAATGCGGCACCTGGACCGGCTGCACCGACCGCCGTATGCCGCACCTGCGCCGCTGGAGCCCGCCCACCTCTCGCTGCTGGTCGCGGGCCTGACCGTCCCCGCATGGGTGGTCGACCCGGCATGGACCGTGCTGTCGGCCAGCCCGATCGCCGCCCCGACCGTGCACAACCTCGCACTCTGGGCCATCCAGATCCGCACCCTGTGGGACGACTGGCCGACCGTCGCCGGCCAGCTGGTGGCCCGGACCCGGTCGGTGACCTCGTGGTACGCCGATCCCGGCCAGACGGTGCGCGACGTCGTCGCGGCGCTGTGCGCGGCCAGCAGTGCAGCGACCGCCGTTTGGTCTGCTGGCCGGGTCGACGACACACCGCATCACGAGGTCGTCGGCCTAGCCGGCACCGCCATCACCGTGCAGTGGGCGTGGCTGGGCGGAGACCCGTCAGCCCGGCTGGTGATGATTACCGACATCGACGGACGATCTCCGGTGCTGTCATCCTGATCCGCATGGATCACCTTCCTGCGACCAGTCTCGTCCTGGTTCACCCCGGCCCTGAGTGGGACTACTCCCAGCCGTTAGCGGCACAGCGCAACGCCGCAGGTCACATGGCATGGATCAGGCGCCAGGTCGAAGCCGGGACAGCTGTGATCGCCGGCCCGATCTGGCGGCACGACCAGCGCCTGACCGGTGATCTCGTCGGCGCCCTGGTCCTCGCGCTACCCCCAGGCCCGGCCGCCGACCTGACCGCGACCGATCCGGCTGTCGCTGGCGGCCAACTCACCATGACCACGCACCCGTACCACCAGGTCAAGCCTCAGTAGGCCCGTCCGTAGTTTCCGGACGAGGCGCCGGCTGGACCGACGTCGTCGACGCCTGCTCCCGCGCTGGACAAGCCGTCTGGGTGGCCTGCCTGCCGGCCGACCCTGGACAACAGCTCGACCTGTTTGCCACCCTCGGCATCTGAGGCAGGCGCGCGCCTTAGCCTGGCTCGCATTCGAGCCGTACGCAGTGCTTACGCGGATTTGCCGCGTTCACCCTTGGCGCGAAGTGACCGAGTCATCTGTGCACTGGATGTCGATAACGGCCACCGTGATGTTGTCCGGGCCTCCATGATCGAGCGCTGTCGCAATCAGGCGTTCTACGGCCTCCGCTGGGCTCGGGGCGCCAGCCAGCGCGGCATGTATCAGCTTCTGGGGGACGTAGGAGCTAAGTCCGTCGGAGCACAACAGAAATCGGTCACCAGGCTGCAAGGTCAACAAGGTGATGTCGGGTGAGCGGCCGTCCAGTCGTCCGTCCAGGAAGCGCGCCAGTCGCTCTGGAAGATTGGGTACGTCGGCCGCGTCCGCGACGAGGTGCCCGTAGACGTGATCTTCAGTGATTTGAGTCGTCTGCCCCCGCTGCGCACCCTGACCATGCAGCCGGTAGGCCCGCGAGTCACCCACGTTGGCCAGCGCGGCAGTCCTGTCGCTGATGAGCATCGCAACCAGGGTTGTGCCCATGCCCGCTAGCTCGGGCTCGGTCTTGGTCCGGCGTCGAAGGGCGTCATTGGCGCCGCTCACCGCTCGCCCGAGGACATCAGCCAGGGAACCTGACTCGACTTCTTGGTCATATTGACGCAGAGCATCGATTGCTGTCGAGCTGGCTACGTCGCCAGCCACATGTCCCCCGAGCCCGTCGGCGACCGCGATCAGGAAGTGCCCGAGGTGGATCGCATCCTCGTTGCGGCGCCGCACGAACCCTACGTGCGAATCGCCTGCTGACTCGATGCGAAGAGGTAGCTTCATGCGTCGCCGCCCGGCTCGCTTCTAGGTGCGTCGTCGACCTCGTCAGCCCATGGGGATTGTGCTGACTCATCTCGGTGCAGGACGTGAATCGTCTCGACTCGGTCGCTGGCAACGATGTACTCGGTTACTTCAACGGGCTTGCCGTCCGCCCCAGATGTGCCCACGCGGACGATCTCCAGGACCGGAAGACTGGTCGGGATCTCCAGGAGGGTTGCCTCATCCTTACTGGGCATCCGAGCTCGGTGGATCTCCATCCAGCTCAGCGGCCAGTGACCAGCTTTTTCCAGGCGGTAGAGCCAGTCGCCAGGGCCGGGTGCCTGCGAAGCCACTCCCGGAATGTCAGCCACCCGAGGGTGGACCCACGAGATGTTGATCTGAAACGGAGGCTCCGATTCTGGACCGGTGACCCGGAAGCGGCGCAGCACTCGCGTGCCCGCCTCGACACCGAGCAACCTGGCGATCCGGGGGTCGGTCAAGGGTTCGACAGTCGCCGCCGGTGTGATGTGGTGCTTCCAGACCTCCTGGCTGGATGCCGAAGGAAACGAGTACCCCGGGGCGGTGGCGTTCCGCTTCACCAGGTTTCCCCGAGGCCGGCGAGGCCGGATCGTGCCGTGGCGAACGATGATCCCTCGACCTTGGACTGCCCAAACGTAGCCCTCGGCTTCTAGTGCTCCGATGGCCCGTCCGATGGTGTCTCGGTTCGCTCCGTACTCGGCGGCGAAGTCGTCGAGCCGAGGCAGCTTGGTGCCAGGCTGCCACTCGTTGGCCTCGATCCGGGCGCGGATCTTGGCTGCGATGTCCAAGTAGCGCGAGTGCACAGCCACCGCGTCTCCTCATCTCGACCAGATTGTCTTGGGACTATCGTTGACACGAGCCTATCCGACAGTCAACATTGTCCCAAGACAAGATGCAAAGGGGCTTGAAGGATCGCACCTATTAAGCCCTAAAGGTGACCGCGGCGGATCGCACCCGCCGCGGTCACGGCCCTAGCGGATCGCACCCGCTGTGACCAATGCCCTGCGGATTTGCACCCACAGGGCGGTCGGCATCTCTACCTGAGGAGGCTCAGATGCCTGCAACGAGAGTACGTGCTGCCCAAGTTCCGTCCGGGCAGCCCCAGCCCGGATCGACGTCCGGCGAGGTATCAGCGCTGGTGGTGCGGGCTCAGGCCGGTGACGCGGAGGCGTTCGGCCTGGTCTACGACCAGTACGTCGACCAAGTTTTCCGGTTCATCTACCGCCGGGTTCTGGACCGGCAGGTGGCCGAGGACCTGACCTCGGAGACGTTCCTACGGGCGCTGCACAACCTGACCAGCTTCCGCCGGCCGGGCGGCGACTTCGGCGCCTGGGTGACCACGATCGCCCGGAACCTGATCATCAACTGGCAGCGTTCGCACCAGCGGCGTGAGCGCCCGGTCGCCGAGCTGCGGGACGCGGCCCCGGTCGACCAGGCGCCGAGCCCCGAGGCCGCCGCGGTAACCACGCTGACCCGAGAGGCCCTGCTCGCCGGGATCGAGCAGCTCAACCCGGCGCAGCAGCAGTGCATCACGCTGCGGTACCTGCGCGAGCTGTCGATCGAGGAAACCGCGCAGGCGCTGGGCAAGACCCCGGCGGCCATCAAGGCGCTCCAGCACAAGGCGCTGCGGGCCCTGCGCGGGCTGCTTCCCGTGACGGCGGTGATGCCGGCATGAGCACCCCGACGATGGAGGTCAACGGCGTCGACCGGGCCGCCCTGGTGCGGGCCGCAACGGGCAACCCGACCGTCCCCGACCTAGGAACGCCGATGGGCATCCGGGTCACCACCGTGCCGTCTGACGCGATGGTCCCGGCCGGCACGGAGGACGTCCTCACCGGCAAGACGCTGGAGCAGTTGCTGGCCCTGGCCCAGGGCAGCGAGGCCGGCCGTACCCGCCAGCTCGCCGAGAAGATCGGCACCCTGGTTACGGAGCTGACCGGCCGGCTGGAGGCCGAGCAGGCCGCCGAGGCCCGGCGCCGGGAGCTGGCCGAGAAGGAGGCCAAGCTCACCGCCGAACTGGCCGCGCTGCGGCAGAAGATGGGAACCGGACCGGAGGCCGCCGCGCACCGCGCCGCGATCCGCCAGTGGGCCCAGGCCAACGGCTACGCCGTACGCGAGCGCGGCCGGATTCCGCGGAATGTCGTCCAGGCGTGGGCGGCGGCCACCGGGTCGGAGGTGACCCGGTGAAGGCGCGGACGATGCTGCTCCCGGCCGTCGCTGCGGCGTCGTTGGCGGGGCACGCGTGGGCCGCCTGGGCGGCGTGGTCGCACCGCTCGCAGTTGGCGCAGGTCCGTCGGGCCGCGATCACGGATCCGCTGACCGGGCTGCTCAACCGGCTCGGGCTGTTCACCGTCCTCGGTGAGCTGGGCGGAGAGTCCTACGACTTGGCGCTCGTGGACCTGGACGGGTTCAAGCAGATCAACGACACCTACGGCCACCACACCGGCGACGAGGTGCTGATCGAGGTCGCGGCCCGTCTGGCCGAGGCGATCGGCGAGGTCGACGGCGCGGCGGTGGCTCGGCTCGGTGGCGACGAGATCGTGCTGGTCTGCCCGTCGCCGGCGCCGATCGCGCACCTGCTCGGCACCGAGGTGGTGCGGTCCTTGGCCGCGCCGATCGAGCTGTCGGGAGACCGGGACCTGGTGGTGCGGGCCAGCGTCGGCGTGGTGTCGGCGATGGTCGGTGACCAGCCGGCGCGGGTGCTGGGCGCGGCGGACCTGGCGCTGTACCGGGCCAAGGCCGCCGGCGGCGACCAGGTCGCCGAGTACGACCGGATCGCCGAGCTGCCGCCGGTGGAGACGCGGCCGGTCGTGCGGCTACGGGAGATGACCGAGGCGGCCCGCGCGCTGGGAGGTGCGGCATGACGGCCCCGACGACGAAGGCGATGGACCTGGCCGCCGCGCTGGCGAAGTACCGCGCGGGCCTGAAGGGCCTGACGGACGCCGGGCTGGAGCGGCGGGCCGCCGAGGTGGCGGCGCTGCCGGGCTGGTACGCCGGCGAGCTGCGGCGGGCGGTCGACGCCGAACGTGAGTCCCGCCGCACGGCGGGCCAGCCGGCGACGCCGGCCCGGTCGCGGGTGCTGCGGGTCGCCGCCAGCGCGGCGGGTGCTGGGGCCCCCGCGGCGGCGCTGACCGGTCGGGCCCTCGCGCAGTACGCCGACCAGGTGCCGCAGGTGCTGCTCTACTCCCCCGCCGTCGCGGTCGGCCTGGTCACCGCCGTCGTCGGCGGGAGCTGGGTATCCCGGTGGGTCGACGACCACCGGCACCCCCTGGCCGAGGACGTTGACGAGGCCGACCTCAACCCGCTCGGTGTGGAGCTGCTGGCCCGGGTGCGGGCGGCGCGGCAGGCGCGCGGGGAGGTGTGCTGATGGCCGGGCTGCTGGTGGTGCGGGTGCACCTGGACTGGACCGGTCCGGGTCACTACGACCGCGATCGGTCGCTGCCCTGCCGGGTCTGCACCACGAACACGAAGATGCGCGACGGCCGGGGCGCGGCGTGCCACCAGTCGTGCGCGGAGGACGAGATCGCCCGCGAGCTGCTCGGCACCGGGCAGGCGCTGATCGCCGACGAGCGGGCCCCGGCATCGGTGCGGGTGGTCCACGGCGTGCTGGCCACGGCGGGAGGTCCGCAGTGACTACGTCCACGCCGACGCAGCCCTCCGGCGACGCGGTCGAGCCGCCGGAGGCGGTCGAGAGCGGACTCGACAAGGTCGAGGACACCGTCAAGCTGGTCGTCCTCGTGGCGATCATGGGTGCCGCTCTGGCCGCGTCGTTCACGCATATGAAGGACTGGACGCTGCACTGGATGCCCGAGGACACCCCGGAGTGGTTCGGGTGGGCCAATGCGGTCATCTCCGAGTTGCTGCCGCTGGTGGCGACGCTGTCGCTGCGCAAGAGGCTGCGGCAGGGCAAGAAGCTGCTGTCCTACGCCCTGTTCGTCCTGCTGGGCGGGGCGTTGCTTTCCCTCGCAGCGCAACTGTCGGCGGTCGGCGCGGACGCCTCGTGGTCGGCGCGTTTCCTGGCCTGCCTGCCGTCGCTGGCGTTCCTGTTCCTGTCCAAGTTGGTGCTCGGGGACCTCGACGGCGGACGTAAGCACGCGGAAATCGAGGCCGAGCGGCAGCACCAGGCCGCCGCCGAGGCCGCCCGCCGGGCGGACGAGGTCCGGGCGGCGCGGGCGGAAACGGCCGCCGCCCGGGCGGCGCAGGCGGAAGCGGACGAGCGGGCGCGGGTGGAAACGGCGCGGGCCGAGGCGGAATCCGCCGCCCGGGTCGCGGCGGAAACCCGGGCCGACGAGGCGGAAAAGGCCGCGCAGGCGCAGGCGGAAAAGCGGGCGGAAATCGAGGCCGCCACCGAGGCGGAAATCGCCGCCCACGCCCACGCCGCCGCGGAGGCCCGCACGGCCGTCGAGGTCGCCGAGCAGCGGGCCGCCGCCGCGATCGAGGCGGCCCGGCTGGCCGAGGGCCGGCTCGCCGAGGCCCGCGACGCCGCGGACCGGGCCGCCGCCGCCCGGGTCCTCGCCGAGCAGAGCGCCACAGAGCAGGTGCGGATCCTCGCCGACGCCGCTGAACAGGCCGAACGCGACTACCAGGACACTCTGGCCGAGGCCCGCCTCGACGCCCGCGCGGCCCACGACCGGGTCGCCGAGCTGGACGAGACGGTACGGGCGCTGCGGGCGCAGCTCGACGAGTCGCAGCGCTTCGCCGAGCGTCAGGCCAATCTGCGGGCCCGCGCGGAACAGGAGGCGCAGGCGATCATCGACGCCCGCGACGGGTTGGTCAACGAACTGGAGCGCACCCGCCGCGCTCTCGCCCGCGCGCAGGAGCGGGCGGAAACCAGCGCCGGTCGGCAGCCGGAAATCGCGCGACCCGCTCCCCGGAAATCTCTGGCCTCGGTTCCGGCGACGCTGCCGGAGAACCTGCCCGAGGTGGACAAGGTCCGACCGGAAACCGTGGCGATCGTGTTGTTCGCCCGAGCGGAAAACCCAGGCGCCAAGCAGACCGAGCTGGCGGAGATCACCGGAATTTCCGACCGCACCATCCGCAAGGTCCTCAACGCCGTGCCGGCGGAAATCGCCGGCCAGGTCCTGGAACTCACCGCCGGCAACCGCGTCGCCTGACGCGCGTCCGCCGACCGGGAGATGAGTCCACGGTGCTCGATCCGCCGCCGACGTCGGGTCGAGTGCCGTGGCCCCACCCCTCGGCAGGAGGAAACGACCCGATGAACCGTCCGATCGACCCGCACCAGCCGCACCTGATGGAGGTGATCCGATGAACGCCCAACCCGCCGAGGATAACTACCGACCGTCACCGGTGCCGCGAGTTCCATTCCGGGGGCAGGCGGAGGTGATTTCCCTGGTTCCGCCGAGGCAGGAGCCCATCCCAACCCCTCCCCTACCGGAACCCGATCGGGACGAACCCGCACAGTTCGCGCCACCGTTTTCCGGCCCCAACTCCGGCACCGGAATAACTCTGCGTGACATCCCGGGGGACTGGGACAGCGTCACCGCGGTCTGGACGGGCTCCCCGGAGCCGCTGTCAGACCTGGTCGGGCAGGCCAGCCGCGCCCGCGACGGCTCCGACGCCCACGCGATCGCGATGGCCTGCTGGGCCGTCCTGGTCCTCATCCCCCGCGGGCTGCTGCACCTGGCCTCGTGGGTCCTGGCCCACCCCCTGCGCACCCTGGCCGCCGCCTCGGTGGCCGCCGTGTTCATCGCAACCCTGTAAAGGAGGCACCTGTCATGACCAGCGCAGCCCTCGTGCTCCTGGGTGTCGTCTACATCGCCCTGGCGGTGTTCTTCCACTTCACCCCCCGCCTGCGGGTCCTCGCGGGCCTGATGGTCGGCGGACTGCTCGCCGGCGCCATCGTCAAGCAGATCAACAAGTGGCTCGCCGCCGGCATCGGCAAGATTTCCGGGCCGATCGGCGACTGGATCGGTCAGGACACCAAGCAGGTCGCCGTGGCCATTCCCAGCGCGCTGGCACTCGCGCTCGGGATCGTCGTGGTGGTGTTCCTGCGCGGCAAGGGCGGCAAGGCCGGCGGCACCGGTAAGGGCGCCGCCGGCGGTAAGGGCGCCGCTGGCGGTGGCGGCGGTGGTGGGGGCTTCAAGAAGCACCTGCCGCACGTCGCGTTGGCCTGCGCGCTGCTGCTGCCGATGGTTCTCGGTGGTCTCGGCGAGACGATCCGGGACGTGGTCCAGTGATCTTCTTCGACATCCTGGTCTACCTGGCGGTGGCGAAGATCGCCGTGCTGCTGTTCGAGGACGCCGCCTACGCCGCGCGGGGCAAGCAGTCCCCCCGCCGGCAGGCCCGCGCCCGCCAGCAGGCCGCCCAGAAGGCCGAGGGGTCGGCCGGGGCGAGCGCCCCGGCCGGCCCGGGCCGGGCCGGTGGCGCCGTGGCCGCCGCGGACGGCTACCTCGCCGGCCTGATCGAGGACGCCACCGAGCGGGCCCGTGCCCGCCGCCGCCGGGCAATGGCCCGCAAGAGCGGCGCCCAGGCCGTCGACGGGGTCGTGGTCGACGTCGACGACGACGGCCGCTGGTACGCCGACTGCGACGTGTGCGGCTGGGCCAGCCGCCCGTACCGGATCGAGGCCAACGCCCAGGGCGCCGGCCGGGAGCACACACGCACCGTCCACCCCGAGCAGTACACCGGGCCCGAGCCCACCCCCTCCGCTGATTCCGCCGAATCGGCGGCGGCTGCCGCCGGCGACCGCGCCAGCTCCGACGAAGAGCCGCGCCGGCCGGCGCTGCGGGTAATCCCCGGCGGCGCCCAGGACGCCGCCGACCCGGCCCCCGCAGCTACCGCCGGCGAACCGGTCAGCGGGGACCGTGGGGAGCCGGCGCCCGGCGTGGTCCACACCGACCAGCACCCCTACTGCCTGACGCCGTGCGGCCCCACCTGCACGGCACCCCGCCCTCGGCCGCGGTTCGGGTGGCGGTGCCGGGTGTGCGGCCAGCACGACGAGTCCTTCACCTCGATGCAGGACGCCGAGGCGGCGGGCGCCAAGCACACCTGCCCCCCGAAGCCGCCGGTGTCGCAGCCCTCGGCCGCTACGGCCGCCGGGCCGGATCCGGTCGGCCCGCCGACTCAGGCCGACGTGGAGCGGATCCGCAACGACTTGTACGGCCGCTGCGCGTACCGCGAGGTCAGCGAGGGCCTGCCCGACCAGTGGTGCGACAACCCGGGCGGCGGCCCGCAGGGCCCGTTCTGCGACGAGCACAAGAGCACCGGCGCCGACGCCGGGGATGAGCAGCACCACCCGGCCGCCGACCCGGCGGCCGGCACGTCCAGCAGCACCGAGCAACTGAGGGAGTTGACCGTGAACCTGGAAGCCACTGGTCCGGAGGAGATCCGCGCGGCGTTCACCCAGGCGGCCGAGTCCGCCGGGGAGCAGGCGGAGCAGATCGGCGGGATCGCCGGCGTGTTGACCGAGGCCGCCGATCGCTACGAGGGCCTGGACATGGCCGCCTCGACCGTCGGGCACCTGCGCGGCGCCGCCGAGCAGTTCGCCGCCGCGCACGTGGCGCTGGGCAGCGCCCAGGAGGAGCTGCAGGCCGCCCTGGGCGACTTCAACAGCAAGGACGGCCAGGTCGCCGAGGCTGTCGCCGACGCCGGCGGCAACGTCGCCAGCAAGGAAGTTCTGGTCGGCTAGCCATGAGTGCTCCCCAGATGACCTACCAGCAGGCGCGCGAGGCGGCTAGCCGTGTGTGGGACGACGTGTACTCCCTGCGGATGCACGAGTCCGGGGCGTGGTTGGTGCGGCTGTACGCGGCCGACGGCCCGGTAGAGGTGCTGCCCGACGGCGACAGCGGGATCGCCCCGGCGAACGCCTGGACCGACGACCCGATCTACGGGCCGCAGCACGTCATCCCGGCTGGCCTGGAAACCCGATGCCGCCGGCCCTACTGCCACGGGACGGCGAAGCCGATCGCTGGGACCGACCACTTCGATGCGGACGGCACTGCCACGATCGACACCCGCTGCGACGCCTGCGGGCTTCAGTCAACCGCCATGTGGCAGTGGCAGATCGCGGGTCCCCCGGTCGAAGACGTCGAGATCATCCGCGAGGGCTTCGTGTACGAGCGGTGCCCCATGTGCGGTGGGGACTTCGACGACCACGACATCGTCACCGACCCACTGGGCCACGCCCTGGCCATGTGCCGCTCGGAACTGACCGACGACACCGCTGTCCCGGCCAGCACCACCCCCACCCCTACCCCCAGCACCGCCAACAGCAAGGAGTTGACCGTGAACCTGGAAGCCACTGGTCCGGAGGAGATCCGCGCGGCGTTCACTCAGGCCGCCGAGGCCGCCGGGGAGAACGCCGAGATGACCAACGGGATCGCCGGGGTGATGACCGAGGCCGCCGATCGCTACGAGGGCCTGGACATGGCCGCCTCGACCGTCGGGCACCTGCGCGACGCCGCCGAGCAGTTCGCCGCCGCCGGGGCGGCGCTCAACAACGCCCAGGAGGAGCTGCAGGCCGCTCTGGCCGACTTCAACAGCAAGGACGGCCAGGTCGCCGAGGCCGTCGCCGACGCCGGCGGCAACGTCGCCAGCAAGGAAGTCCTGGTCGGCTGACCGGTCCCCGGGCCCCGGGGCGCGCGCCGCCCCGGGGCACACCCCCATCCCTCGAATCCCCGCCAGCACTGCAAGAGGAGACCAGCGATGTCGACCCGGACCGCCTCCGAGATCCGCGCGGACCGCACGGCCGCGCTCGGCCGCGCCCTGACCGCCCTGCTCGCCGTCACCGCCTACGCCCTGGCGTGGATCGTGAAGCGCTCCTGGCGGCGGCTGCTGCCGGTGTACTGGGTCGCCGCCGAGCTGGCCCTCGCCTGGGTGGCCGGGCCCCTCGGGTTGTCGTGGCAGAGCGTCGGGATCGTCGCCCTGGCCATCGCCGCCACGGCCGCCGGCTGGCGGGCCCGCTCCCGCACGGTGCGGGCGTGGCGGGCCGCGATCGCCGTGGTGCTCGGCGGGTACGCGGTGGCGACCGTTGCCGCGGGCGGCGCGGACGCGATGGCTGTGTACCCCACCCTCACGATCGCTGTGCCGGCCCTGCTCGGGGTGGTGCTGGGCTGGCCGTGGTGGCACCACCTGCGCCACCTCACCGCGGCGCCGCAGCCCGCGCCGGTGCTGGTCGCCGAACCGGCCGTCGAGGTGGTCGACCCGCTGACCGCGCACTGGCAGCGCCGCTGGGACAGCGAGGTGCTCGCCGCGAAGGTGTGCGAGGGCACCACCCTCATCCAGGCGACCGAGCCACGCCCGGGTGTCACCGAGGCCCTGGTGCGCCTGACCCCCGGCACGAAGCCCGGGCCGCTGTTCAAGAGCGGCCCGGACGTGGAGGTCGCCCTGGACCTCAACGAGGGCGCGATCGGCTGGCGTTCCACCGGCAAGCGGGCGTGGGTGCGAGTGGTGCTGGTCGAGCGGTCCTACATCGCCGACGGCGTGCCCTGGACCGGCCCCACCTACAACGCCGGCCGCTTCGAGATCGCCTGGTTCGCCGACGGCTCCCCCGGCAACTGGATCGTGTCCCGCCCGAACTACGGCGTGCTCGGCGGCCTGGTCGTCGGCTCCACCGGCGCCGGGAAGTCCCGCGCCCTCGGTGCGCTGATCGCGAACCTGCTCGACGGCGGTGTCCAGGTCGCCGTCGGTGACCCGCAGAACGGCCAGTCGCTGCCGGCGTGGAAGGACGCCGTGGACTACTACCCCGGCATCGAGAAGACCACGCTGCTGACCCGCCGGGTGCACGCCGAGATCATGCGCCGCTCCCAACTGCTCGCCGGCGCCGGCGTCGAGGCCTTCGACGAGAACGACCCCCGCGTCAAGGCCCTCGGCCTGCGTCCCTTCGTCGTGATCGTCGACGAGTGCCAGCTCGTGCTGATCCCGAACACCCCGATCGTGGCCTTGGCCGAGCAGGCCGCCGAGACGATGCGTAAGACCGGTGTCGGCCTGGTCTTCGCCACCCAGCTCCCGCAGATGAAGTCCCTCGGCGGGTCGGTGCGGCTGCGTGACGCCCTGGTCGCCGGCAACGCGCTGATCCTGCGCCTGTCCAACCGGGGCTCGGGCACGACGATCCTTCCCGACGACTTCGTCGGTGACCCGTTCGCCCTGCAGCCGGAGATCGACGGCAAGACCACCGCCGGCATGGGCTACCTGCGCAGCAGCGCCCGCGTCGGCATGCTCTGCCGCGTCCCGCACCTCGACGAGGCCGCCGCTGCGGCAGCCGCCCCGCGCGTGCCGGTGCGCTGGAACGTGCCCGAGATCGACCCGAACACTCCGATCGTGCTGCCCGGGCACCGCTCCCCCGCCGCGAAGGCTGCCGCGGGCACCGGTGGTGGCAGCGCGGTGGACAAGCTGCGCGCCGCGTTCGGCGCCGGCCGCCGCTCCACCACGGTGGTGGAGCAGATACCGCCGCAGACCGCCGCCGAGTGGGTCCTCGCGTGCCTGCGCCGCGGCCCCGCCTCCGCGCAGGCGCTGCTCGACCGCCCGGACTGCCCGGTCAACCAGTCGCAGCTCTACGCCCTGCTCGGTCGGCTCAAGGACGCCGGCCGGATCACCCCGCCCGCCCAGCGCGGCGGCCCGTTCACCATCTCGGCCTGACCGCCGCCGTGACAGCCGACCACTGGGTCGGCTCTCGCGGCGGCTGCCAAGCCCACCCGAGCCCCTGCCGCGCACCACCCGGTCCGGACAAGGAGACCCCCGATGGCCAGCACCGCCCGACGCCGCACCAGCAAGAAGCAGGACCAGGTCGACCACGGCGCCGAGTTCGCCCGCCGCGCCGGCCTGGCCGCCCGCGCCGCCTGGCACGGCACCGCCGCCGCTGCCGGCCGGGCCGCCCGCAAGCTGCCCAGCCCGCACCGCACCGACGTCGACCTGCCCGGCCACGACACCGCCGGCCTCGCCCTGCTGATCACCGGCGTCGTCACCGCCGCCGCCGTGTGGACCCACCCCGCCGGCCTGCCCGGCCAACTCCTGGACGTCCCCGCTGGCGTCGCCGAAGGGCTGCTCGGGCACCTCGCCGTCGCCGTCCCGGCCCCGCTGATCTGGCTCGCCGTGCAGGCGATGCGCCACCCCGCCGGCACGCACACCGTGCGGATCCTCGCCCAGGCCGCCGGCACCCTGCTCACCGCCGCCGGACTGACCGGCCTGCTGGACCTGGCCGCCGCCGACGCGGGCGGCCTGCTCGGCCGCGCCACCGGCAGCCTCGGCGCAGTGCTCAGCGCGTGGGGCGCGACCCCGGTCCTGGTCGGACTGGTCGCCGCCGGGTTCACCGCCGCCACCGGCATCACCCCGGTCGCCATGGTCACGACCCTCGCCGCCGCCCGCCGCCGCCCGGCCACGCCCTGCGATGAGAAGGACTTCGACGGGTTCGACGACGTCGCCCAGGACGACGAACTCGACGCACCGGCCGCCCCGCGCCCGAACACCGCGGCGGCCCACCCGGCCCCGGCGGCCGATTCCGCGGAATCCGCGCCCCGCCCGCCGCTCCCGCCCCGCCAGCCCACCGGCCCGGCCGCCGAGGCCGCGCCAGCGGCCACCGCGACGCCGGTGACGGCGGGCGGCTACCCGCTGCCACCGCTGGCCCTCCTGGCCGCCGGCGACCCGCCGCAGCGACGTACTTCGGCCACCGCCACCGTCAAGCAGGCTCTGCAGGGCGTCCTGGATGACTTCAAGGTCAACGCGAAGGTGTCCGGCGCGCACCGGGGGCCGACCGTCACCCGCTACGAGATCACCATCGGCCCCGGGGTGAAGGTGGAGAAGGTCATCGGCCTGGCGAAGAACTTCGCCTACGTCGTCGGCCAGCCCGAGGTGCGACTGCTGTCCCCGATCCCGGGCAAGAGCGCCGTCGGTGTGGAGGTCCCCAACCCGGACCGGGAGGTCGTTACCCTCGGCGACGTCATCCGCTCCCGCGCCGCCCGTGACGGGCACCGCCTGCTGGTCGGCCTGGGCAAGGACATCGACGGCAAAGCGATCACCGCGAACCTCGCGACCATGCCGCACCTGCTCCTGGGTGGCGCCACCGGATCCGGGAAATCGGGCTGCCTCAACACCCTGCTGGTGTCCCTGCTGACCCGGGCGACGCCGGCCGAGGTGCGGCTGCTGCTGATCGACCCCAAGCGCGTCGAGTTGACCGCCTACGCCGGCATCCCGCACCTGGTCACCCCGATCGTCACCAACGCGCGTAAGGCCGCCGACGCCCTGGAGTGGGTGGTGCGGGAGATGGACATGCGCTACGACGACATGGCCGCCCACGGCGTGCGGCACATCGACGAGTACAACCGCCAGGTCCGCGCCGGGAAGATCAGCGCCCCGGCCGGCAGCGAGCGGGTGCGGGAGCCGTACCCGTACCTGGTGGTCGTGGTCGACGAGCTGGCCGACCTGATGATGGTCGCCCCGCGCGACGTCGAAGAGTCCGTCGTGCGGATCACCCAACTCGCCCGCGCCGCCGGCATCCACCTTGTCCTGGCCACCCAGCGCCCCTCGGTCGACGTGGTCACCGGGCTGATCAAGGCCAACGTGCCGTCCCGGCTCGCGTTCGCCACCAGCTCCCTGACCGACTCCCGCGTCATCCTCGACCAGCCCGGCGCCGAGAAGCTGCTCGGCAAGGGCGACGGGCTGTTCCTGCCCATGGGCGCCTCCACCCCGGTCCGGATCCAGGGCGCCTGGGTGTCCGACGCCGAGGTCACCGCCGTCGTCGACCACTGGCGCGGCCAGGCCGCCACCGGCGGGCAGCCCACCCCGCCGGCCGCCGACATGGCGCCGGCCACGAAGGCCCCGAACGGCCCGGCCGTGGACACCGCGGTGGTCGACGGGCTCGACGACGACGAGCGGGCCCTGCTGCGCGAGGCCGCCGAACTCGTCGTGACCTCACAGTTCGGCTCGACCTCGATGCTGCAACGCAAGCTGCGCATCGGCTTCGCCAAGGCCGGCCGCCTGATGGACCAATTGGACCAGATGCGCGTGGTCGGCCCCTCCGAAGGCTCCAAGGCCCGCGGAGTCCTGGTGCGCCCCGACGAACTGCCCGACCTGCTCGCCACCCTTGCCGGCGAGCAGCCCACCGACACCACGGACAGCGCCGGCGCGACGGTGCTGCCGTTCCGCAGCGGCACCCGCCGCTGAACCCCCGAGCCGATTCCACGAGACGAAGGAGACCCCCCCCATGCACAACCCCACCTCCGGCGAGCACGACCTCGACCTCGCCCCCACCGACCACATCCGCGCCACCGAGGCCGGCACCGGCCGCTGGCGGGCGCTGACCGACTGGTGGCGCCACAACCGCGCCACCGGGTTCCTGCGCGACAACTGGCTGCTCGCCGTCGCCGCCCTGACCGCCCTCGCGGTGCTCGCCGTGCTGCTGTGGGGGATCTGGACGTTCGTCACCGCGATCATCGGCGCGATCGACGCCGGCCTCGGCGCGGCCGGCACGTGGGTCACCGGCGGGCCGATCACCCACAGCATCTCCGACCCGATGCGCGCCTACCTCGACGCCCACGCCGCCGGCCTGCCCGCCACCGGCCGCGACCTGTGGGTCACCTGGCTTGTCGCGGCCGGCGTGCTCTACCTCGCCGCGCTGGCCGGCTCCACCTACGCCCGCATCGGCTGGGCCGCGATCGGCGCGCTCACCGCAGCCGCCATCTACCTCGGCGCACCGGCCGGCACAGGCCCGGCCGCGACCGGACTGACCGCCGCGGTGTGGCTGGCCCTGTCCCTGCCCGCCTACGCCGCCACCAGCCGGGTGTCCCTCGGCGACGCCCTGGACAGCCTCACCGACCGGCGGGCCCGCCGCGCGACCACCGACACCACCTACTGACCCGCACACAAGGCGGGCGGCCCCCATGCCTTCCGAGCCGGGGCCGCCCGCCACTCCCCCAATCCGCATCAGACGAAGGAGCAACACCCATGGTGCCCGACCCGGGTGACCCGACCTACCTCGGCGTGGCCTACGCCAGCGACTGCGACCCGCACGGCCAGCGCCACTTCGAGATTCCCACCGCCGGCGCGCACGCGGTACTGGTGGAGATCTCCCCCAGCCTCGTCGACAACTACACCCGCTGCACCGGCTGCGGCCACACCGACCGCGACCTGTCCGCGCTGGAGATCCTCGCCCGCGCCGGCGCGCACGCCGCCGCCTGCGGGCGGGGCACCGCCACCGCCGCCCTGGACGCCGAGATCGCCACCGTCCGCGCCGAGCTGGCCCGCATCGACCCGAAGGCCGGCGGCTACCTGCAGATGGCCGGGGTACTGCTCGGCGCCGGCCTGGCCGTGCTCGGCGGCGCCGGTGCCGGCGGCCACCTCTCCCCCGCCGCCCTGGCCGCCGGAGCGGTGACCGCCGTGGTGGTCCTCGCCGCCGTGGTCCTGCTCCTGCTGGCCTCCCGGCCCCGCCTCGGCGGGGACTTCGGGTTCGTTGCCTACGCCGACGCCGACACCCCCACCGACGTCCTGGCCCGCGTCGCTGGCGGCGACGCCGAGCACTTCGCGCAGATGACCCCGCTCAGCCGCGCCCGCGAGCTGTGGTGGCTCTCCCGCGCCACCCGCGCGAAGTACGCCGCGATCGCCCGCGCGGTACCGCTGCTGCTCGCCGGCTACGCCGGCGCCGCCGTCACCGCCGCCGCGGCGATCTGGGGCCGGTGAACGCGATGACGACCACCACCACGATCGTCGTGCAGGACCGCGTCGACGCCTACGACCTGTTCGCCGCCGCCCGCACCGTGCTCGGCCTGCCGCTGGACGGCCGCTGGCACCTGGTCGACTACGGCCGGATCCACATGCTGCAAACCCTGCCCGACCAGGGCATGCCCGCCCTCGCCTCCGTGCACTTCCCCGTCAACGGCCAGGCCCACCCCGGCGAGCCGGACGCCGGCATTCCCGGCGGCTACGCCCTACTCGCCTTCACCACCGACGGCGGTGGTGACCCCGCTATCCGGCGCTGGCACCGCGACCTCGCCAGCCGCACCGGTGCCTGGCTCACCAGCCGCCGGCTGCGCTGGACCGTCTCCCACGCCGACGGGCCCTTCACCACCGGCTACGCCCCGCACACGCCAGCGGTGCCCCGATGACCGCCCGCCTGTTCGCCACGTACGTCGCCGGCACCACCGACGAGTACCGCCTCGACGTCGTCACCGACCCCGAGCCCGACAACCCGCAGGCTGTCACCTACTTCACCGCCGCCGACGTTGACGCCGCCTGCCGCCAGGCGCAGAAGCTGCTCGCCGCCGTCGACGGCCCCGAGGACCGCTACGGCGAGCTGTACGTCCACGACGGCGACGGCGCGGCCGTGTACTGCGACACCGTCCACCTGCCCGGGTGATCACCTCACGCGCCCCGTACGGGCGGCCCGACTCGTCGGGCCGCCCATCGTGGTGCCCACGGTCGAAAAACGTTGCCCGGAAAGGCTGTCCAGCTAGTGCCGGTATGTACGCATTTCGGGCAGATGTCTACTCAGGACAGTCAGTTTGTGGGCGTGTTGGGACCCCCGTGACGGTCTGCTTCACCGTAAGATCCACGGGTTACGTTCAGACTTTGATCTTGAGGGAGCGCCCGCGCTCAACCCCTAACTGCAGACAGCAAGAGAGCCCCAAACCCCTGTTTCGTTTGGCCGCGAGGACGGGGTCTGAGGCTCCAACAAGCTCGGAGGACACCATAGCATCCACCTCCGGGCTGGGTGCATCTTTGTCTCTCGACACTTTTTCTGCGTGTCGCGCTGCCTTTGCGCGCCCAGTCCCGCCCTTCCACATCGCCGCAATTACCGCAGGTGCCCTTTGCCCGGCGGTGCCGCGATGATCGCCACCCCTCGCTCGACCATCCTGTCGCCAGATCGGGTCACCGCGCTCGGGTACTGCCCGGACTGCTACGCCACCGGCACCATCTCGCTCGTCGTGGTGGGCCAGTCCCGCTGCCACACCCACCTGGTCGACCAGCGGCTGCTGGTGGAGTTCACCGGCACCGGGCAGGCCCGTTTGGCCGCGACCCCCGGCGCCCGCCGCCGGCCGGTTTACCCGACCGGCCTGCAGACGCCCTGCGTGTCGTGCGCGTCGGCCGGCCGGGACAAGCAGGGGCTCCCCCGCGACGGCGAGGGCTCCGAGGCGCTGTGCTGGTCGTGCTGGCGCAGCCGCACCGATCGGCAGGCCGTGCGGCAGCGCCAGCGTCTGGTGGCCGAGCTGCGCGAGCGCCTGGACGTCGGCGAGCCCGCCGGGTGCGCGGCGTGCGGCGAGCCCGATCCCGTGCCGACGTGCTGGCTGTGCGGGTACTCCTGGCTCGCGCAGGCCCGCGCCGACCACGAGCACGCGATGGCCCTAGAGGCCGCCGCGACCGCCGCCCGGTTCGCGCAGCTCGCCGAGGTGACCGAGGCCCGCGCGCGCGTCGACGCGCTCACCGCCTGGACGACCCGGCTGGTCGAGACGGTGACCGCGTTCCAGGCCGGCGAGAGCTGGGGAAGGCCGGTGTGGCTGCTGGCCGACGCGCTCGCGCGCGACACGGCCGCCCGGGTCAGCCGTCGAGGCCGGCGCTCCGCCCTGGGCCGGGTCTGCGCCGTCATGGCCGTCAACGCCGACCGCCGCTCCGGCCGCCGCGCGATGCCCGGCCGCGCCGAGACCGCCGAGCTGGCCGGCTGCGACTCCACCCGCCCGGTCACCGACGCCTGGCGCCGCGCCGAGGCCCTGGGCTGGTGCACCCGCACCGAGCAGGGACGCCGGCTCACCTACGCCGAGCGGTGCGCCACCGGCCGCGCCCAGGCCCGCGCCGCCTTCGACATCACTCCGCTGCACCGCGGACCGCTGCACCACAGCAACCCGGCCGCCCGGGACGCCTACCTGGCCGACGCCCTTGACATCCTGGCCGGCCTGCTGGAGCACGCCCGCGGCCTGCTCGCCGCCGCCCAGGAGCGCGTCGACGCCCTGGAAGCCCGGACCGGCGGCTGGATCGACTACCGCGAGCAGGTCCGCCGCAGGCAGATGCGCCAAGCCGTCGCCGGCGTCCGCGATCAGGCCCGCCACCAGGCCACCAATTTCCGCACCCCCCACATGGTGTCTTCAGGTATGAGTGTTTACTCCTGCTTGTCTCGGGGTCTGCTGATCTCGCCGTCAATCGCGTCCGCTCCGTCGGGGAACCGGCAGAGCCGGAGGAAGGACGGCGCTTCGCGCTCATCAACGAGAAGCAGAGTCGATCGCGGCCCGGCCAGGTCACACCCTGTACAGCATCCTAGGCCGGCTCAGAGGCCCGGTGGCGCGTCACGACGGGCCCGGCCACGTCCTGAGTGGTCGGGATGGGCGTACGACCTGGCCCGGGCCATTCAGGGCCGGTGGGTGTGGCTGCGCCGCGCTCCTCTGCCCCGGGTCGCGGCCACGCTGGGCGCCGCACTCGGTCCGGACTGGACGGCCGAGGCGCTCGACGCCTGGGTCCGACGGGCCCGGACCCGCCCGCTGCTGGCCGAGCCCGACAACCCCACGGCCTACCTGCGCGCTCTGCTCGATGAGGCGATGACCGGACCGGCCGAGCCGCCGTACCCGACCCGTCGGCACGCCGAACACCGCCGGGCCCTGGTCGTCGAGCAGGCGGAGGAGCAGCAGGAGCGTCACAGGGCCGCCCGTGAGGCTCAGCGCCATGATCGGGGCTCGGTGGCACCCGGACGGCGGAGCGCGGCGGCAGACGCCGCCCTGGCCTCGGTTCGTGCCCGTACGCCGGGGCACCTTCGGCGGGCCGATCGCGCCGCCCTGCTCGACGCCGCGCCGCTCGCCGACTGCGACTGGCCTGCCGTCGCCCAGCCGGGCGCCGGACTCCCCCGCGGTCTCGACGAGTCCTAACGGACACGCCCGCGGCCACCGGGGGTCAGGGTCGACCCTGACCCCCGGTGGCCGCGGGTCACGCCTTCGGTCGGCGTCCGCGCGGTCGGTCGGCGGGGAGGTGGGCGTCCAGGGCCGCCACCACCACCTCGGACCGGGTGATGCGACCGCCCAGGGAGCGAGGGCCAGCGCCGAGCTGCTGCTGCACCCACCCGACCAGGGTGTCGATGACCTGGAGTTCACCGGCCAGGGGCCGGATCGGCAACTGCACCCGGCGGACCTTGGCCGCCGCCGTACGCCGCTGGGTGGAGGTGCGCCATGGGAACGGCTCGCTGGCGTCGGTGGCCGCCGGTCGGCGCGCGTCGGCGACTAAGCGAGGCAGCTCGGCCAGGTGGGCGCGCAGCGCGTCGAGGACGAGCTCGGTGTTGCTGCTGGAGGTGCGCCGTGCCCGCTCGAACCGGGCCATGAGCGGTGCCGGGACGCTGAGGACCGTCGGGCTGACCGCCAGCGCGGCGGGATCGTCCAGGTCCACCGACAGATCTGGCATCTCGGCGGCCGGTGCGCGGCCCGTCGACGTCTTCTCCGCCGCTGGCGCGGACGCTGTCCGTGCCGGAGCGGCGGGCGCGGCCTCGGTACGGCCAGCGACGGCCGCCGGCGGTTCCTCGGCGGCTGCGGGCGCAGACTCAGCGCGGGTGGCAGGGGTCGGGCTCGCTGATTCCGTGTCATCAGGCACGCGGGGGCTGGTCGCCGGCGTCGTCAGCGCGGACACCGCCGAGGTGCGGTCAGCGCTGACCAGCCCTGCCAGGGACGACCCACGGCCGAAGCCGCGGAGCTTCGGCGCCGGCGGGGTGTAGGCGTCGGTGTTCTCTTGCTCGCTCACGTTCACCGCCCCAACTGGCTGAACCGGGTGAAGACCTCGCTGGCGAGGTCTTCGTACTCCTGGGCGACCTTCCCGGCCTCGCTGCTGGGCACCGGCCGGCCCTTGGCGGTGCCGGCGCGAACCTCCCACCACTTCGGGCCCTCGACCTGCTCCAGTTCGTGCACGAGCTGGCCACGGTCACGGCAGGCCTTGGCGACCGACGGCATGTAGCGGATGACGGAGTTGAACACCAGGGCGTCGGTGCCGGCGGCGCGCAGGTCCTCCTCCAGCTCGCGCCGTACCTCCCGACGCTGTCCCACCTCGTCGCCCTTGCGGTTGACGCGGTACTGGAACCCGAACATGGCCACGCCGAGCAGCTCCAACTGCTCGTTGATCGTCAGCGCCCGACTGAACCGCTCCGCGACGCCGGACAGACCCTGTCGGCTGGCCTGGTCGAAGCTCACCGGCACCAGCGCGGCCCGGCTGGCGACCAGGACCAGGTCCTGAAGGTTGATCTCACGTGGCGGGCAGTCGATGAGGATCCAGTCGTACTCATCGGCGACCGTCGCCAGGACCTCCGCCAGGGCAAGGCGGGCCTGGTGGGCGTGGCCCCGCGCCGTCTTGCCGAAGATCATGCCGTTGACCTCGTCCAGGGCCGAGCCGCCGGGGATGACGTCCAGCCACGGGCGAACGTCGCGCAGCCGGTGCGGCACTGTCCCCGCCTGCAGCGCCGTCATCAGGCCCTTGCCGTCGTCGCCCACCTGCACGCCCTCCGGCAGCCGCCCGTCGACGGGGACGTCCTCCGGCTTGAGGTAACCGAGGTCCAGGCCGAGGTTGCCCTGCGGGTCGCAGTCGACCAGGAGCACCCGCCGCGGGGAGTTCGCCTGCTCCGCCGCCAGCGCCAACAGACCTCCCAGGTTCGCGGTCACCGACGTCTTGCCCTGGCCGCCCTTCCCGTTCAGCACCGCCAACACGCGGCCGAGGGACGGCCGTAGTCGGCGCGACAGCTCCATCGCCGCCACGAGGTCGGGATCGGCGCCCACCATCTGCCCGAACGTCATCGGTCCGCCTTCTCTCATCGCAGGTTGCGTCTTCGGCCGTGTGCCTATCACCCGCGAGGCCCATCGCGCCAGGTGCCGCGCGCCGCCGCGCGCCAAAGATCACACCCGCGATGACCAGCAACATCGCCGGTCAACACGCGAGCGGTCGCGCAACCAAGCCCGCTCGCCGAAACGCACGCAATAGACCGTGCGATACGACGCGCTATAGAGCACGCAACAATGTCCATCACTTGACAAGCCATATTGTCGGCACCAGAGTGGACACCATGACAAGCGACCTTGTCCACGCGAGTGGATCAGCTACGTCGAGAGATAAGGCGAACACCACGGCACACGCAAGCGCCCACGACATCGACCACCAGTTGGTGCAGGACCTCGTTGCCGATCTGGCGTCGCGTATCACGAGCAAGACGGCGCGCGACAGCGCCAGCACGTCTCCGGAGCGGGCCCACCTGCGGCAGCTCACTGCCCTGGTGGCCATTCGTGGAGCGGCGGATGAGCTGGCGACCACCGCCGCATTCGAGGCCGCGCGAGGCGGCGCCAACTACCCGGCTATCGGTGACGCAGCCGGGATAACACGGCAGGCCGCGCGTGACCGGTGGCCGGGTCTGGTCGGCCGGACGCGAACGGTCAGAACGCCCAGTCCGGACGCGACAGAAGTAGGAAACTCGATGACCGATGGGGAGGGCTCGTGACGGTGTCGAAGGAAGGCAAGTCGCTCAGCGATGATGCCGCTGATTCCCGAGAATCAGGCCCGGCAATCGTCGCGCCGATGCGACCGGAGTCGGCCGAACTGTCCGACGTCGTCACCCACCCCGCGAATCCACGCAAGGTGCTGGGTGACCTGGGTGACCTGGAGGCGTCGATTCGGGAAGTCGGCGTCATCCAACCGCCGGTGGTACTCCCTGCGGAACGGGTCGCCGCGGCGTGGCCGAAGCACGCCAAGGAGATCGCCGGCGCCAAGTGGGTGGTGCTGGTCGGCGCCCGCCGGCGCACCGCAGCCGGCCGGGTCTACGGCGACGACCCGGAGGCCACGCTGAACGTGCTGGTCCGTGAGGACGCCATCGCCGACGACCCGCTGGCGCAGTTGGACGTGATGACGGCGGAGAACGTGGCCCGGGCGCCGCTGAGCCCCGTCGAGGAGGCCCGCGCCTTCGCCGAGCAGGAAGCCGCCGGGCGGAAGCAGCGCGACATCGCGGCCAAGGTCGGCTGCTCGCAGTCGCACGTGTCGAAGCGGTTGAAGCTGCTCAAGCTGCCCGAGGCGATGCTGGCCGCGTTGGAGAGCGGCCCGAGACCCGACGACGACCAGGGCGACGGACAGGAGCCGGCCCTGCAGATCAAGGACGCGCTCGCGTTCGTTGAGGCCGCCGGAAGCGACCAGGAGCTGATGCTCGCCGCGTACCAACTGCGCGACGACCGCCGGGCTCACTGGAGCCCCGCGAATCTGGTCAACGAGGTCCAGCGGATCCGCGAGCGCGAGGCAACGATTGACGCGGCCAGCAAGAAACTGGCCGCCGAGGGCACCCCGGTTATCGCCGACCCGATCAAGCAGTTCGGCAACGACTACTGGCAGCGTCGCCTGACCGGCGCGAAGGCGATCAATGCCGCCCGCAAGGCCGGCGAGCTGGCCGCAGGCGTCGACTCCTACGGGGCGGTCACCTACTACTCGACTGGCCGGAAGCCCAAGGCCGCGGACAACCGCAGCCCCGACGAGCAGCAGCGGGTCACCGACGAGAGGGAGCGCCGTAAGTCGATGACCGCCCGGGCCGAGGCCGCTGCGCTGCTGGCCGCCCGGGCGCCGAAGCTGCCGAAGTCGGCGGAGGACATCATCGACGCCTGGCTGTGGGCGCCCGGCAACGAGTGCGCCCAGCTCGCGCACCGGTGGCTCGTGGCCGCCGGTGTCGGCCCCGACCCGGGCCTGCCCAACTACCGCTGGTGGGAGGACATCCGCAAGGCGGACTGGACCACTCGGGTGCAGGCCGCGCACGCCCTCGGGATCGCTCGCCGCGAGGTGCAGGCCCGCGCCACCTACCGGTCATGGACCGAGAGCGACAAGGCGTGGCTAGACCGCCTCACCACCGAGGCCGGATACACCCCCAGCGCGTGGGAGCAGGCCCGCCTGGCCGCCGTAGACGCGCCCGACGGTGACACCACCTCCGACCAGCCCGTCGCAGGGGAGCGGGAGCCTGCGGCGCCGCCCGAGCGGGTGTCGCTGTCCTACGACGCCGACGACGCGTGCTGCTGGGTGCTGCACTACGACCTGGGCGTCGACGAGCCCGCCGCGTACAGCGAGCACCTGACCGACCCGGTTGACGTCAACGCCGCCCAGGCGTGGGCCGCCGAGCTGCTCGCCGAGCGGCACCGGATCGAGGTCACCGGGTGGTCCGACGGGCAGTTGCTGCCCGGCCGTCCGGCGTACCTCGCCGTGCACGCTGGCGACCCGACCACAGCGGCGGTCGACGGACCCGGGCCGGTGGGGGAGTGGCGGCTGCTGCACGATCCGCTCGACGACGCCTGGCTGCTTTTGGCCGACGACAAGCCTCACGCCGACCACGACGCCTTGGACGCCGCCGACGTCGGCGGGGCGTGCACCTGGGCCAGCGGCGTGCTCGACGACGCTGGCGTGACCTGCCACGGCTGGACCGCCCGCGTCGACGGCCACGCCGCGCTCGAGTACGTGGCCGACCTGACCGGGGTGTGCTGATGGGCCTGCATGAGCGCATCACCACCTGGAGCGGGTTCGGGCCGCTGACCCGCGCCGACCGCCGCCGGTGGGCCGCCGCCCGCACCCTCGACGACCTCGCCGAGCTGACCGCCCAATGGCTGGAGGGCCGCATCGCGTCCCAGCCCGGGTACTACGGCCGTTGCGACGTCGACGAGGACGAAGCGCCCGGCCTAACCGATACCCTGACCCGGCTCAACCGGGCCGGCTACCTGACCGACAACAGCCAGGCCGGCTACGACGGCCCCGGGTACGACGGCCGCCAGTGGCGTCAGCTCGCCGCGGTGACCGGCTTCGGTGCCCAGCGCACCCGGGACTGGCTGACCGCCTCCCTGGCCGGCACCCGGTACCGGATCCTCGCCTGGCCCTGCGGCACCAGCGCCTGTCGCCACCCCGGCAGCGGCGTTCCGGTCACCACCGTCGACGACCGACCGTTCACCGTGTTCGGCGCCCAGCTCGACCGGGGCACCATCGCCGGCGAGCTGTACGACGGATGCGACGACGCCGCGATCGACGCGGTGTGCGCCGCCTGGCAGATCACCGTCTACGACCCGCAGCCCGGTGCCAACGACCTGTGGCCCCTGCTGCGCGACGCCACCGACCGGACTGGGCAGGAGCGGTGATGATGCTCGACGCGAGCGGGCCGGAGGAGATCCGGGCCGCGTTCACCGCGGCGATCGCCGCCGCCGGGGACCGGGTCGACGAGATCGGCGGCATCGCTGGTGTGCTCGACGACGCCGCCGACCGGTACGAGACTCTGCAGATGCAGCCCTCCACGGTGGCGCACCTGCGCGACGCGGGCCGGGCCTGCGGCACCGCCCAGGCGGCCGTGGCCACCGCCGCGGAGCAGCTACGCGCTGCCCTTGCCGACTTCAACAACCACGACGGGCAGGTGGCCGACACGGTCGCCGACGCCGGCTCGCTCGCGAGTAAGGAGATCCTGATGGGCGACGGCTCCACCCCGACCACGGCTGCGGCGACGAACCCGGCCGGGCCCGGCGACACCGCAGCGTACGGCCCGGCGACCGCAGTGGGCGACGTGCTCGGCTACGCCGACGGCGACACCTGTCACGGCACCGACCAGGTGGGCAGCGTGGCCGGCCCCACCACCGTGCTGGCGCTGATGGACTACGGCGACGGCGGCGGCCGGTACGTCGCGGTCGGCACCTCCCCGCACCGCTGGAACCCGGTCACCAACACCGAGGCCATCGACAGCGGGCAGCCGACGGGCTACGCCGCTCCGCACCTGGACCCGGCCGAGGCAGAGGCCGCCGCCGCGTACCTCGACGAGCTGGCCGACCTCGCCGAGGCCGGGCACCGCCCGCCGAAGCCCACCAAGTGGAGCCGGGCCGCCGACCGGCTGGAGCACCTTCTCGCCAGCGACGCCGACCTCGCCCGGGAGAAGGTGACCGTCGTCGACGACGAGCTGCCGGTCACCGTGCGGGACCTCCTGGGGCTGCTGCGCGAAAAGCAGCCCGCAGCCGGGCCGGCGAGCCGCCGCCACGTGGCCACCACCGCGATGCGGGAGGCCGGCGGGGACGCCGGGACGCTGTGGATGGACTTGGTCGACCACGACGGCGCGACCCGGGTCGCCGTCACCGCTGTGGAAGGCGACGAAGACTCCGCCGCCGACTTCTGGCAGCCCTACACCGCCCAGCACACCCCGACCGAGGCCCGGGAGCTGGCCGGCAAGCTGCGCGCCTTCGCCGTCGGCGCCCGGGAGGCTACCCGGGGGGCGCTGTACCTCGGTGACGGCGACGAGGACACGCAGTGACCTCCCCGCGGCGGGTCCGAGTGCTCGGCGACCTGTACCACGGTCGGATCCCAGCCGGAGCGGTCTACGTCGGCCGGGCCGCGCCCGGCCTGCCCGCGAGCCGGTACGCCAACCCGCATCGCGTCGGCTCCTGCCGCCGCTGCGGCCGAGAGCACGACCAGGCCGACGCGGTGGCCGCGTACGCCGACGACCTCGACCGGCAACCGGACCTCGTGGCCGCCGCGCGACGGGACCTCGCCGACGTTGACGTGGCGTGTTGGTGCCGCGAGAACGTGCTCCTCTGCCACGGCGAGGTGCTGCTGCGCGTCGCCGCCGGCGCCGCGCCCCGCACCGCCCTGGAGGCCCTACTCGGCAGCACCCCCGCCGCCATCCCACTGTTCACGCGGTCGGGGTCGTGCTGGAACACGACCCCAGGAGTGGTGCCTGGAGCCGGCGGATTCCGTGGAATCCGCCCCCAATCCGCCGTCTCTTCTTCATGCCTTCATAACTGATCTTATCGAGGCACGAAAACGTCACACCCGATCCGTACCGTCAGGCCCGTTACCAACCCCCAGGAGGAACGTGTGAGCACCAACAGCAACACCACCGAGAAGACGGTGGACATGGCGGCCGTCCGGCAGCTCGTCGACCGCGCCGTGCGCGCGGCGGTCCCGGCCGGCCAGATGACCACCCGCAAGATCCGGCCGGAGTCGGACTACGGCTTCCCCGAGCCGCAGCCCCTCGCCGGCCTGCAGGCCGCGCTGTCCGTGGCCCGCCTGGCGCAGAACCAGGCGTACACGTTCGCCAAGGGGTTGCGCGGCGAGGGTTCCTCGTGGGACGAGATCGCCGACCTGCTGGAGATCGAGTGGTCCGAGGACTACGTGCGGCGGGAGCGGGCGTTCGAGCTGGTCGCCGGACCGGTCTCCAGCTACAGCTACGACCGGTACGTGTTCTTCACCTGCGGCGGCCCCCGCGGCTGCGGCGAGAGCATCACCGACCGTGGCCCGTACAACGGCTACCCCTCCGACAACGAGGACGGCCACGCCGAGGGCTGCCGGCGGCTGGCCGCCGAGGTCGAGGCGTACCGGCGGGCGCAGGACGAGCGGGAGCGCCGCGACCAGGTGATGGAGGAGGCGTTCCCGCTCGTCACCGACACCTTCGGCAAGGAGACCGTGCAGCGGGTCTGGTACGTGCAGTCGCACGGCGGCCGGTACCAGGCATGGTCGACCAGCGAGACCCTCGCCGTCGCCCTGGTCCTGCGCGACGACGAGCAGCTCGCCGCGGTCGGGTACGCCAGCCACCAGGAGGCGCTGCGCCGGATCATGTCGGGCATGTCCACCCCGCCCCGCGACCCCGCCGGATGGCTGGCCACGGTCCGGACCGCCGCGACCGGTCTGCGGGACTGACCGCCCGCAGACCGCGAGGACTCGCGCGGGTCGGGACCACCGGTAATGGTCCCGACCCGCCCACCTCCGATCATCCCCGATCACAGGGAGGCGCCGCCCATGACCACCACCCGCACCGGCCG
>NZ_JBFAGS010000028.1:0-53208 GCF_040653835.1 Micromonospora sp. NPDC050980
CGCCCCGCGCCCCGCGCCCCGCGCCCCGCGCCCCGCGCCCCGCGCCCCGCGCCCCGCGCCCCGCGCCCCGCGCCCCGCGCCCCGCGCCCCGCGCCGACGGATGGTAGCCGTCGGGCTCCCTTTGGAGCTGATATCAGGAACGACTCAGCGTGCCTCGCGGCCGGCCGGTGCCGTTGAGTCGTTTCCGATGTCAGCTTCAAAGGCACCCGTGGGCTGTCCCGTCCACCCCGCCGGACGCCGTTGAGCGGACATCTTCGCGCGCCGGCGAAGGTGATGACACCGAGGCGCTGTGCCCATCGTCAGGGGCGAGCGCGCCGGACACGCCGCGACGAACAGGGTTCGCAAAAATCATATTCGGTCATTCCTGCGGAACGAGCAGCCGGGCGGACGGCTACTTCAGCCACCCGGCGGTCAACCCGGCCTGGTTCTGCCGCTGGACTGCTACGCGGACCACGAGCACCGACAACACGGCGATGGTCGCGGGCGAACTCGGCTCTGGGCGGGCATCCGGTTCGGACCCTCACCGGGGTGAGCACCCAGGACAGCAGGAACTGGTTCCCGTGGCGGAGGGAAGGTTCAAGACCCTCACCCTGATCAATATCGGTCGGGCCATCGGCTGCATTACCGGAAAGAGGCGGTCACGCTGGGAGCCCGTACGGCAGCTCGACGCCCGGCGGCGACCGCTCAGCGGGACGTGTCGGCCACCGCCTGCGCGAACACCTCGGAGCGGTGCTCGAAGTTGCGGAACCGGCCGTAGCTCGGCGCGGCCGGGGACAGCAGAACCACGCCGCCGGCGGGCGTGAGCTTGCGGGCCAAACCGACGGCGGCGACCAGGTCGTCGGCCAGCTCGGTGCGCACCGCCGGCAGCCCGGCGAGCGCGTCGACGATGCGCGGGCCGCTGTCCGGGATGCCGATCACGGTGATCTCCCGCTCGGCGAGGTGTGCGCGCAGCGGCGCGTAGTCGAGCCCCCGGTCGGTGCCGCCGACGATCACCGTCAACGGCCGCCCCTCGTACGCGTCGATCGCGTGCATGGCCGCGTACGGGCTGGTGGCCAGCGTGTCGTCGACGAAGGTGAGCCCGGACGGGTCGGGGATCTCGGTGAGCCGGTGGGCCAGTCCCTGGAACTCGGCGACCGCCACGGCCAGGGTGTCCCGCCGCGCCGCCACGTCCACGCCCAGCGCGTCCAGCACGGCCAGCGCGACGCACAGGTTGCCCTCGTTGTGCCGGCCGACCAGCGGCAGCACGGCACGCGGGAACAGCGGCGTGTCGCGGCTGTGGAACCAGGGCGCGCCGTCCGGGCCGGCGGCCACGTGGACGGCGTCGGGCGAGCCGGCCCGCACCACGGCCCGGTCGCCCAACTCCACGGCCAGTCGCGGGTCGGCCCCGTTCACCACCACCGTGTGCGGGCCGTGTGCGACGAGATTGAGCTTGTCCCGGTAGTACTCCCGCTCGCCGCCGTGCGCGTCCAGGTGCTCGGGGAACAGCGCGGTCACCACCGCCACCCGGGGCGAGTCGGACAGGTCGGCGCACTGGTAGCTGGACAGCTCCAGCACGTACAGCTCCGCCTCGGGCAGGTCCAGCAGCGGCACGCCGATGTTGCCGCCGAACACGTTCGGCCGGTCCATGGCGGTGAGCAGGTGGCTGATCAGGCTGGCGGTGGTGCTCTTGCCCTTGCTGCCGGTCACCCCGACGGTGCGCTCCGCGTGATCGGCCATCCAGAGCGCGCTGCCTTGAGTGACCGGGACGCCGCGGTGGCGCAGCTCCACCATCCACGGGTGCGTGTTCGGCACCCCCGGTGAACGGACCACCACGTCGGCGGCGGCCAACCGCGCGAAGCCCTCCTCGCCGGTGACCAGCGGCGCCGCCGCGGCGAGCGGACCCTCCCAGGGCAGGCTGAGGAAGTTCGCGCTGTCGTCGACGGCGACCAGTGCGGCCGGGCCGTGCGCGGCGATCGCGATCACCGCGGCCCGGCCCTCACGGCCGGCGCCCCAGACGGCGACATGACGTCCGCGCAGATCAGACAGGCGCACGGGCTCTCCTCGGGCTCGGTCGTGCTCGGCGGGCAGGGGTCCGGCCCAGCCGGACACGGGTGGACGAACCAGGGCCTAGTATGGCGTGTGCCCAACGAGCATCTGCGGCGGATGGACGCCTTCACCTTCCCGTCCTACTCGATCGACTTCGCCACCGGCGAGGTCCTGTTCGACTACGCCCTGACCGGTCCCGACGGTGAGCAGCGGTTCACCGAAATGATCACGCTGCCGCTGCCGGCGGAGCCGGTCCCCGACGCCACCGCGGCCACCCTGGCCCGAGTGCTGGAGCTGCTGCACGTGGTAGCCGGCGTCAGCTACTACAAGGCCGCCGCGCCGCCCCGGCTGGTGCTGCCCGCGCCGCTGGGCGCCGCCGCCGTCGGGCTGGTCACCGCCGTCTACACCAAGGGCCTCGCCGAGTACGCGTACCGCAACGAGCTGCCGCACGTGCTGGCGTTGCGGCCGGAGGTGCCGGTCGGCTCGGTCGATCGGGCCGCCCCGCTGGACAACTCCGACCGCCGACCGCTGTCGGCCGTCGGCGGCGGCAAGGACTCCATCGTCACGCTGGAGGCGCTGCGCCGCGCCGGGTTCGACCCGGTGCCCTTCTCGGTCAACCCGAACCACGTGATCGTCTCGGTCAACGAGGCGTCCGACCTGGTCCCGCTGGCCGCCCGGCGGCGGCTCGACCCGGCGCTGTTCGCGCTGAACGCGGCCGGGGCGCGCAACGGGCACATCCCGGTCACCGCGATCAACTCGCTGATCGCGGTCGCCACCGCCGTGCTGCACGGGCTCGGTCCGGTGGTCATGTCCAACGAGCGCTCCGCGTCCGACCCGAACCTCGTCTGGCAGGGCCACGAGATCAACCACCAGTGGTCCAAGGGCGTCGAGGCGGAGGGGCTGCTGCGCGCGGCGCTGGCCGAGCACGCCGGGCTCACCGAGCCGTACTTCTCGCTCCTGCGCTCCCTGTCCGAGCTGCACATCGCCCGCCTGTTCGCCGGGATCGACCATTACGACGCGGTGGTGACCAGCTGCAACGCCGCGTTCAAGCTGCACGACGCGAGCGAGCGGTGGTGCCGGGACTGCCCGAAGTGCCGCTTCGTCTTCCTGGCCATGGCCCCGTTCATGCCCCGCGAGCGGCTCACCGGCATCTTCGGTGGCGACCTGCTGGCCGACGGGTCCCAGCTTCCCGGCTACCGGGAGCTGCTCGGCATCGACGGGCACAAGCCGTTCGAGTGCGTCGGCGAGGTGGAGGAGTCGGTGGTCGCGCTGAGCCTGCTCGCGCAGCAGGAGCAGTGGCGCGACGCCGCGGTGGTCCGCGCGCTGGTGCGGGCGCTGCCGGACGCCGCGTGGCAGGCCGCGTCCACCTCCGACGTCTTCGCCCCCGCCGGCCCGAACTTCGTCCCCGCCCCGTACGCCAAGGCCCTCACCGCGCTCACCTGACCGCGGTCTCCCGGGGCTCCGGCGTCGGCGTGTCTCCGACGCGGAACAGTGCGGTCACGGAGAGTGGTCGAGCCACCGAGGGCCCGTGCGCCAAGCCGTCGCGGCGGCCGGGACCCGGCTCCCGTCAGGGCGTGCGGACGGCGTCCAGGGCCAGCAGCGCCACGTGCAGGGAGAGACACTGGTCGACGGAGTCGAGGTCGGCGTCGAGGATGCGGCCGATGCGGGCCAGCCGCTCGTAGAAGGCCGGCCGGGACAGGTGCGCGGCCACCGCCGCCGCCGACTTGTTCCGCCCCTGCTCCAAATAGGCCCGCAGGGTACCGAGCAGTTGCTCCCGCGGGTGCTGCGCGTCGTACGCCAGCAGCGCGCCCAGTTCCCGCTCGACGAACGTCTGCAGCCGGGGCTCGTCGCGCAGCAGGTGCAGCAGGCCGGCCAGCCCGACGTGCGGCAGCCGGAAGCAGGGCAGGTCGCGCGGGTCCCGCCGGGCCGCCTCGGCGATCTGCCGTGCCTCGACCAGTGACCGGCGCGCCTCCCGCAGGCTGCTCACCCCGGAACCGGCCGCGACCACGACCGCCGGACGGGCCGCCCCGTCGACCGGGCGCGCGCCGCCGACCGAACCGGCCCGGCCGGACCCGTCGGCGGGGCGAGGCGGGCGTGGGGCGGTCGGGCGGATCGGGGCGGCGTCGAGGCGTACCCGGCGCAACGCCGCGGCGAACGCGGCGAGCGCCTTCTCCTCGGCGCCGGGGTCGGGCAGTGCCAGCAGCGCGCCCACCGCGTGGTCGTCGACGGCGCTGGTCAACGCCGTGAGCTTGGCCTCGCGCACCGCCTGGCCGACCGCCTCGGCGAGGTCGCGCAGCCGGGCCGGACCGGCCTCGGGGTCGACGGCGTCCCGGTCGCGGCGCCGGGTCGCGGCAGGCTCGTCGGCGGCGTCCGGCCCGACGTCGCCGGCCGGGTCGTCGTTGCGGTGCCGGACCACCACGCCGACCAGGTACCGGCGGTCCAGGGTGACGCCGAGCGCCCTGGCCCGCAGCGCCACCTCGTCGACCGGGCGGGAGTGGTCGATCAGCGCGGTCAGCAGGGTGCGGTGGATCTGGCGCTCCAGACCCTCCGCGTCGCGGCGGATCAGCCGTCCCAGGGCCAGCGTGGAGGCGGCCCGCTCGATCAGGATGGTGAGCCGGGTGGGCGGGGTGGCCTCCGTCACCGGCCAGCGCAGCAGCAGCCGCCCCCAGTCCTGCCCACGCGCGCCGACGGTGGTGACCAGCCAGCCGCTGTCCGGGTCGTAGGCGGTACGCCCGGCCGGCCGGATCCGCCGGGAATGCTGCTCCCAGCCGTCCAGCAGCAGCTCCGCGCTCTCCCCCGCCGGGTCGTACGCGAGCACCTGCCGGGACAGGTTCTCCAACACCACCGGGCAGCCGGCCAGCTCGGCGGCCTGCCGCAGCACCTCGGCCGGCTCGGCGCCCTCCACGGACAACTCGGTGAACCGCTGGTGGATCTCCTCGGTGGCCCGCAGCTCGGTGAGCTGGGCGTCCACGATCAGCGCGTGCACCGCCTCGGTGACGCGGACGAACGGGGTGGCCCGGCGCAGCTCGACCAGCGGCAGGCCGCGGCGTTCGGCGGCGGCGACCATCACCCGTGGCACGCCGCCGACGTAGCGGCGGCCCAGCTCGACCACCAGCCCGGAGACGCCCACGTCGGCCAGGTCGCCGATGAACGCGCGTAGCCCGGCGTCGTCCGCGGGCAATCCGATCCCGGTGGTGAGCACCAGCTCACCACCGCGGAGCAGGGTGGCGATGTCGGGCACCTCGGCCACGTGCACCCACCGCACCGGGCGGTCCAGCCCGGTCTCGCCGGCGGCCAGGCGGGGCGCGCCGTGACGCACCGGCACCAGGGCGAGCACCTCACGCACGGTAGGGAACACGGGCGACACGCTACCCTGAGTCACCACCGATGCCGAGGGCCCGCCCCGGCGGACGGCCGGTTCAGTCGACGCCGAACTCCATCGCGGCCCGGTCGAGCCACTCGTCCTCCGCCGACGGGACGCCCCGGGAGGCGATGGCCTCGGCGCCGCCCTCGGGCATCGCGCCGATCAGGCCGGTCGAGGCCGCCTGCGCGGCGCCCACCATCCGCTGCGGGGCGGTGCCGCCGACCATGCCGAGCGAGGCGTACTGTTCCAGCTTGGCCCGCGAGTCGGCGATGTCCAGGTTGCGCATGGTGAGCTGCCCGATCCGGTCGGACGGGCCGAACGCCGAGTCCTCGGTGCGCTCCATGGACAGCTTGTCCGGGTGGTAGCTGAACGCCGGGCCGCAGGTGTCCAGGATCGAGTAGTCCTCGCCCCGGCGCAGCCGCAGCGTGACCTCACCGGTGACCGCGGTGCCGACCCAGCGCTGCAACGACTCGCGCAGCATCAGCGCCTGCGGGTCGAGCCAGCGCCCCTCGTACATCAGCCGGCCGAGGCGGCGGCCCTCGGTGTGGTAGTTCGCCAGGGTGTCCTCGTTGTGGATGGCGTTGACCAGCCGCTCGTACGCGGCGTGCAGCAGGGCCATGCCGGGGGCCTCGTAGATGCCCCGGCTCTTGGCCTCGATGATCCGGTTCTCGATCTGGTCGGACATGCCGAGGCCGTGCCGGCCGCCGATGGCGTTGGCCTCCAGCACCAGGTCGACCGGGCTGCCGAACTCCTTGCCGTTGATCGTGACCGGCCGGCCCTGGTCGAAGCCGATCGTGACGTCCTCGGCGGGGATCTCCACCGCCGGGTCCCAGAACCGGACCCCCATGATCGGCTCGACCGTCTCGATGCCGGTGTCGAGGTGTTCGAGGGTCTTGGCCTCGTGGGTGGCGCCCCAGATGTTGGCGTCGGTGGAGTATGCCTTCTCGGTGCTGTCCCGGTAGGGCAGGTCCCGGTCGAGCAGCCACTCGGACATCTCCTTGCGCCCGCCCAACTCGGTGACGAAGGCGGTGTCGAGCCACGGCTTGTAGATGCGGAGCTGCGGGTTGGCCAGCAGGCCGTAGCGGTAGAACCGCTCGATGTCGTTGCCCTTGAACGTCGAGCCGTCGCCCCAGATCTGCACGTCGTCGGCGATCATCGCGCGGACCAGCAGGGTGCCGGTGACGGCTCGGCCGAGCGGGGTGGTGTTGAAGTAGGCCCGCCCGCCCGAGCGGATGTGGAAGGCGCCGCAGGTCAGCGCCGCCAGGCCCTCCTCGACCAGGGCGGCGCGGCAGTCGACCAGCCGGGCCACCTCGGCGCCGTAGCTGAGCGCGCGGCCCGGCACGGAGGCGATGTCGGGCTCGTCGTACTGGCCGATGTCGGCGGTGTAGGCGCAGGGCACGGCGCCCTTGTCGCGCATCCAGGCGACCGCGACCGAGGTGTCGAGGCCGCCGGAGAAGGCGATGCCGACGCGTTCGCCGATGGGCAGGGAGGTGAGAACCTTGGACACAGGAAGATTATGCACCAAGGCGCATGATCATGCAAGCGCGTCGTCGCGGCCCAGTTCCCAGCAGGCCACCGCCGTCGCGGCGGCGACATTCAACGAATCCACGCCCCGGCGCATCGGGATCACCACCCGGACGTCGCTGGCCGCCATCGCCGCGCGGGTGAGACCGGCGCCCTCCGCGCCGAGCAGCAGCGCCGCCCGGGCCCGCTGGTCGCCGGTGAGCCGCTGGATCGGCACCGCGTCCGGCGCCGGCGTCAGGGCGAGCACCGTGAAGCCCGCCGCCCGCACCTCGTCCAGGCCGACCGGCCAGCGCTCCAGCTTCGCGTACGGCACCGCGAACACCTCGCCCATGCTGACCCGCACACTGCGCCGGTAGAGCGGGTCGGCGCAGGTCGGCGACAGCAGCACGGCGTCCACCCCGAGCGCCGCCACGGCCCGGAAGATCGCGCCCAGGTTGGTGTGGTTGTTGACATCCTCCAGGATCACCACCCGCCGGGCGGCGGCCAGCACCTCGGCGGCCGACGGCAGCGCCCGGCGGTGGAACGAGGCCAGTACACCCCGGTGCACGTGGAAGCCGGTGGCCCGCCGGAGCACCTCCGCGCTGGCGGCGTACACCGGGGCGTCACCGGTGTCCAGGTCGGCGAGCTGGTCCGCCCGCTTGGCCTCGACCAGATAGGACCGGGCCGGGTAGCCGGCCCGCAGCGCCCGCCGCAGCACCAGCTCCCCCTCGGCGATGAACAGTCCGTGCGGGGGCTCCCACCGGGTCCGCAGCTCCACGTCGGTCAACGCGCGGTAGTCGGCGATCCGGTCGTCGTCAGGGTCGGTGATCTCGTGGACGGGCACCTGACGGATTCTGCCGCACCACGCTGGGCGCGGTGCTGTCACGCCGGCTGGTGGCGCAGCAGCACCGAGCGCAGTCGTCGGCCCTAACGAGCGTGCGGGGAGACGACCACCCGTAGGCCCCTGTTTCACGGAAAGGGGGGCCATCCGCGCTCCGATGGCCCCCTTTCCGTGAAACAGGGGGTGGGGGTGGGGGTGGGGGTGGGGGGTCAGCCTCGGTCTTGGAGCCAGCGGAGGAGGTCGGAGGGGAGGTTGCGAGGGGCGTCGCGGGGCGGGGTGGGCTGCTGGGGTTGCGGGCGCGGCTCGGGGCGCGGGCGCTGCGGGTCGCCGGCCAGCTCGCGGCTGGGCGCGGTGAAGTCCCGCACCGGCTTGCCGGCGACCGCCGTCCGGATGGTCCGGGCCACCGCGTCGATCACCTCGGACTGCACCGCGGAGCCGACCAGGTCGGTCGAGTCGTCCGGGTTGGCGGCGATGCCGGCGACGGCCACCTGCGGGGTGAACCCGACGAACGTCTCGGTGGCGTTCCGCTCCGAGCTGCCCGTCTTGCCGGCCACCGGCCGGTCGACGATCGCGTCGACGCCGGTGGCGGTGCCACCGTTGCACTGCCCGTACGCGGACTGCTGACCCACCGGGCAGCGGGCCGCGTCGGTGGCCGCCCGGGCCACGTCGGGCGCCAGCACCTTCTTGCAGTTCGGCTGCCCCACGTCGATCTTGCCGCCGTCCGGGGCGGTCACCGACACCACCGGCAGCGGCGAGCAGTAGGTGCCGTCGGCGGCCACCGTCGCGTAGGCGTTGGCCAGGTCGAGCGGGGTGGTGGCGGCCACGCCGAGCGTGAACGCGCCCCAGTTCGCGGCGTTGTCGCGGGCGAACGCGGCGTCCGAGCCGGCCCGGAACGTGATGCCCAGCCGCTGCGCCATCTCGACCACCTTGTCCTCGCCGACCTGCTCGGCCAGCCAGACGAAGTAGGTGTTCACGGAGCGACCGAAGCCGTCCCACATCATCCGGTAGCCGTCCATCCACTCCGGGTTGGCGTTGCCCGGGCACCACCTGCCGTCGCAGTTGCCCTCGGCGTCGGAGGCGTAGCGGGTGGGCAGCTTGGCCGGCGCGTCGAAGCCGGTCGCGAGCGGCTTGCCCGCCTCCAGCGCGGCCAGCATGGTGAACAGTTTGAACGTGGAGCCGGCCTGGTAGCCGTCGACGCTGGCGCCGCCGGAGATCAGCGGGTTCACCGTGTTGGGGTGGTTGGCCTGCCCGTCCGGGTTGTCGGCCAGGCTGTAGTGCCGGTTGACCGCCATGGCGAGCACCCGGCCGGTGCCGGGCTCGACCGCCGCGATCGGCAGCGCGCGCTTGTCGTCGTACCCGTAGACCTTGGTGGCCTGCGCCTGCGCGGTCTGCTGGATCTTCGCATCCAGCGTGGTGACCACCCGGTAGCCGCCGCGGCGCAGCGCCTGCTCGCGCTCCTCGGCGGTGTCACCGAAGGCAGGCTGGGTGAGCCACCACTGGCGCAGGTAGTCGCAGAAGAAGCCCCAGCCGTCGCGGGCCGACGCGGTCGCGGTGCAGCCGTTGGGCTGGGCGGTCGGGTGCAGCTTCAGCGGCTCGGCCTTGGCCGCCGCGGCCTGCTGCGCGGTGATCGCGCCGGTCTCGGCCATCGAGTCGAGCACGTACCCGCGACGGGCGAGCGCCTGGTCCTTGTCGCCGTCGATCGGGCTGTACTCGTCGGGCGACTGGACCAGGCCGGCGAGCAGCGCCGCCTCACCGAGGGTCAGGTCGGCCGGCGTCTTGCCGAAGTAGCGCTGGCTGGCGGCGGCGACTCCGTACGCGCCGGAGCCGAAGTAGGCGATGTTCAGGTAGCGGTTGAGGATCTCGTCCTTGGACAGGGACTTCTCCAGCGCGTTCGCGTACCGGATCTCCTGGAGCTTGCGCCCGACGGTCTGCTCGGTGGCGGCCTGCCGTTCCTCGGCGGTGCGGGTCGGGTCGGTCTTGAGCACGTTGCGGACGTACTGCATGGTCAGCGTGGAGCCGCCCTGCTCGGTGCCGCCGCCCTTCACGTTGGCCACCAGGGCGCGGACGATGCCCCGCAGGTCCGCGCCGCCGTGCGAGTAGAACCGCCGGTCCTCGGCCGAGACGATCGCCTGGCGCATCACCGGCGCGATCTCGGCCAGCGGCACGTCGGTGCGGTTCACGTCGTAGAACGTGGTGATCAGCGTCTTGCCGTCGTCGGCGTAGAGGTAGGAGCGCTGCGGCTGCACGGGGGTGCGCAGCGCGTCGGGCAGTTCCTCGTACGCCCCGAGGCTCGCCTTGGCGACGAGCCCGCCGAGCAGGCCGGTCGGCAGCGCGGCGAGCGCGAGGACCAGCCCGGCGAGCAGGCCGGCGAGCAGCACGGTGAGCAGGCGCGACAGCGGCGACCGGGAAGACGGCATGGACTCCAGGATTGCCGCGAAAGCCACCTACCGGCCACCCCGCCAGGCAACTGTCAGTTACCTCACGGCAAGCGGCCAGCCCCGGTCGGGGCGAACCGGTCAGCCGGCGGCAAGCGGGCCGTCCGGTGACGCGGGTGGTGCGGGTGCGGCGGCGACGCTTGCCGCCGCCGCGTCGCGGGCGATCGTCTCGGGCACCAGGCGACCGCTGCGGTAGCCGATGCCGATGCCGGCGACCAGCACGAACATCGCGCCGAAGGTCTGCAACGAGCCGATCAGCGCGCCGCCCAGGCCGAGCAGCGGGGCGGCGATCATCAGCATCGTCCCGTCGCCGTAGGAGAACATCCCGGACCGGGCGACCGACCAACCGGTGAGGAACCAGCCCACGCTGTAGCAGGTGGCCCCGAACAGCACGATGCCGCGCGCGGTCAGGCCGAACACCGGCGTCTGCTCGGCCAGCCCGGCGAACGGCAGCATCAGCACCATCCCGCCGATGCTGGCCAGCAACCCGGCCAGCGCGATCCGGCGGCAGCGGGTGGCCGCGAGCAGGCCGGTGAGCGCGAGCAGGGCGAGCAGGCCGAGCCAGACCGACGCCACCCAGCCGACCAGGTAGAGCGGCTGCCCGTCGGCCGGGTAGGGGTCGTTGCCGACGCCGCCGTCGCTGGCCATCGCCACCACGCCGTAGAGGACCGCGTAGGCCGGCAGCAGCCAGACCGCCGCCCGGGCGAACCGGCGGACCGACCAGGCCCAGCTCGCGTCCGTGGCCGGCGCGCCGGGCCCCGGCTCGGAGACGAACGGCAGCACCCCGAACCCACCCCCGGTCCGCCGGGAGCCGAGCGGTCCGCCGGGGTCGTGCGCGCCGGGGACCGGGGTACGGGAGAAGAGCCGGTTCGCCGGTTCCGTCATGCGCCACCTCGCTCGCGTCACGGGTGGCCCGGGACGCGCAACGGCGCCCCGGCCCTGGTCACCACCCGTCCCTCAGACCGATGGTGGCAGCCGCCGGGGCGCCGGATGAGCGATTCTCGGATTTGCCGCTCAGCTCCGCTCGCGCTGGTCCGCCGGGTCGGTGAGCAGCGTGTCCGGGGCCACCGGCTCCGGGGCCGGCAGCCCCTTCGCGGTGTTGCCGCCGGTGGCCTGCGCCTCCGCCACGCGTACCTCGTCATGGATCTCCTGGGCCGCGACAGCCGCGGCCTGGGCCGCCTCGGCGGCCTCCCGCTCGACCTCGCCGGCGGTCTGGCTGGCCCCCGGCGCCGGGGCGTCGCCGGCCATGTTGGCCAGGCCGCCCAGCGCGCCGCCCATGCCCTCCAGGGCCTTGGTCAGCTCGGTCGGGACGATCCACACCTTGTTGGCCGAGCCGTTGGCGATCTGCGGCAGCGCCTGGAGGTATTGGTAGGCCAGCACCTTCTGGCTCGGGTTGGCGGTGTGGATCGCGTCGAAGACGGTGCGGATGGCCTTGGCCTGGCCCTCGGCCTGGAGGATCCGGGCCTGCCGGTCACCGTCGGCGCGCAGCACCGCGGCCTGCTTCTCCCCCTCGGCGGTGAGGATCTGCGACTGCTTGTGCCCCTCGGCGTTGAGGATCGCGGCGCGGCGGTCCCGCTCGGCGCGCATCTGCTTCTCCATCGAGTCGCGGATGCTCGGCGGCGGCTCGATCGCCTTGATCTCCACCCGGGTCACCTTGATGCCCCAGCGGCCGGTGGTCTCGTCCAGCACGCCGGACAGGTGCCTGTTGATCTCCTCGCGGCTGGTCAGGGCGCGCTCCAGGTCCAGCGAGCCGATCACGTTCCGCAGGGTCGTGACGGTGAGCTGCTCGATCGCCTGGAGGAAGTTGGAGATCTCGTAGGTGGCGCGGACCGAGTCGACCACCTTGAAGTAGAGGACCGTGTCGATCGACACGACCAGGTTGTCGGAGGTGATCACCGGCTGGGGCGGGAAACTGACCACCTGCTCGCGCAGGTCGACCTTGGTGCGCACCGCGTCGACGAACGGCACCAGCAGGTTGAGACCCGGGTTCAGCGTGCGCTTGTACTTACCGAGCCGCTCCACCACGTCCTGGCGCTGCTGCGGCACGATCCGCACCGCCTTGGCCAGGGTCACCACGACGATCACCGCCACGGCGATCAACAGGATCGCTGCAAACTCCATATGTTCACCCTCTCGCTTCGGGCAACCCGCCCGGGGCGGAAATGTCGTCCTGCCAGACCAGGGCGGTCGCGCCCCGGACCTTGATCACCTGCACCCGCTCGCCCGCCGGATAGCGCTGCGTCGCGTCGAACGACCGGGCCGTCCACAGCTCACCATCGATCTTGACCAGGCCGCCCTCGGCGTCCACCGGCTCCAGGACCACCGCGGTGGCACCCTCGATCGCCTCGACGCCGAACGGCTGGTCACCGGTCTCCAGCGCCGACCGGGCGTTACGGCGGATCACCGGCCGGGCCAGCGCCAGGGACAGCGCCGAGACCACCGCGAAGATCACCGCCTGGAGCGCCACCGGCGCGCCGAGCGCCGCCGCACCGGCGGCGGCGAACGCCCCGACCCCGAACATGATCAGGAACAGCGTCGTCGTGAAGATCTCGGCGACCGCCAGAACCACACCCAGAACGATCCAGAACACGGCGTCCACGTGACCAATCGTGACACGTCGAGTCACGTGTCATCTAACTGTCATGATCGCTAGGCTCGGTCCACCGCACGGCGACGAGGAGGACGAGATGGCTCTGCTGCCCCAGACCGCACGCCAGGTGGACCTGCTGGTCGCCCGTGCCCAGGCCGAGGGACGCGGCCCCTCACTCGCACTCGGCGTGGTCCGCGACGGCGACCTGGCGCACCTGGCGCTCGCCGGCGAGCAGCCCCGCCCGGACGGCGACACGCAGTACCGGATCGGCTCGATCACCAAGACCATGACCGCGGTGCTGGTGATGCAGCAGCGCGACGCCGGACGACTCGCCCTCGACGACCCGCTGGACAAGCACCTGCCCGGCACCCCGGTCGGCGCGCTCACCCTGCGCCACCTGCTCGGGCACGCCGGCGGGCTGCAACGCGAGCCGGACGGCGGGTGGTGGGAGCGCGCCGAGGGCATGGACCTGGACACCCTGCTCGCCGGGCTCACCCCGGACAAGATCGCTCACCCGCCGCACCGCGTCTACCACTACTCCAACCTCGCGTACGGACTGCTCGGCGGCGCGCTGGAGCGGATCACCGGCACGCCCTGGATCGAGCTGCTGACCGACCGGCTGCTGACGCCGCTCGGCATGCGCCGCACCACCTTCCGCCCGAGCGAGCCGTACGCCCGGGGCTTCGTCGTGCATCCCTGGCACGAGACGCTGCGGGCGGAGCCGCTGACCGAGACCGGGGCGATGGCGCCGGCCGGGCAGCTCTGGTCGACAGTCGAGGACCTGGCCCGCTGGGCGGCGTTCCTCGCGGACCCGGACCCGGCACTGCTCGACCCGGCGACGCTGACCGAGATGTGCGTGCCGGTGGCGATCAGCGACCTGGACTCGTGGACCGGCGGGCACGGCCTCGGCGTGGAGCTCTACCGGGTCGGCGACCGGGTGTACGTGGGCCACGGCGGCTCGATGCCCGGCTACGTCGCCGGTCTGGTCGTGCACCGCCCCACCCGGACCGCGGTGGTGGACTTCGCCAACTCGTACGGGCTGCGCGGCGGGCACCACGTCTCCGGGCTGGCCCGCGACGTGCTCACCCGGGTGCTGGACGCCGAGCCGGCCGCCCCCGCACCATGGCGCCCGGCCGACCCGCCCGCCGACGAGCTGGTCGAACTGACCGGCCGCTGGTGGTGGATGGGTGGCGAGTACGAGTTCCGCGTCGACGCCGCGGGCGACCTGGTCGGCGGGCAGGTGGGCCGGCCGCTGCTCCGCTTCACCCCGGAGGGACCGGACCGCTGGCGCGGCCGGTCCGGCCCGCAGGACGGCGAGATCCTGACCGTCGTCCGCGACGCCTCCGGCGCGGCCGTCGCGCTCGACATCGCCACCTTCGTCCTCACCCGCACGCCCGACCAGGCCCCCTGACCGCCGCACCCACTAGGGCGAGGTGACGAAATCGATCAACCGCTCCATCGCGTTGATCAACGGCGTCTCCACGTCGGCGAAACTGTCCACCCGGGACAGGATGTGCCGCCACATGTCGGCCGGCTCGGCCACCCCGAGCGCCGCGCAGACGCCCTCCTTCCAGGGGCGTCCGGGCGGCACCACCGGCCACGCCGCGATGCCCAGCGCCGACGGCCTTACGGCCTGCCACACGTCGACGTAGGGATGCCCGGTGACCAGCACGTGCGGCGACGTCACCCCTGCCACGACCCGGCTCTCCTTCGACCCGGGGACGAGGTGGTCGACGAGCACGCCGAGCCGCCGGCCCGGCCCGGGGGCGAACGCGCGCACCTCGTCGGCGAGTTCGTCGATGCCGTCGAGCGGCTCCACCACCACGCCCTCGATCCGCAGGTCGTCGCCCCAGATCCGCTCCACCAGCGCGGCGTCGTGCACGCCCTCCACCCAGATCCGGCTGGCCCTGGCGACCTGCGCCCGCACCTCGTCCAGCGCGATCGAGCCGGAGGCGGTCCGCCGCCGGGTCGCCGGCACCGGGGCACGGGCCGGCCGGCGCAGGGTGACCGGGCGGCCGTCGAGCAGGAACGCGGCGGGCAGCAGCGGGAAGTTGCGCCGACGCCCGTGCCGGTCCTCCAGCACCACCGCGCCGGAGTCGAACCCGACCACCGCGCCGCAGAACCCGGAATCCGCGTCCTCGACCACCAGGTCGGGCTCGGCGTCGACCTCGGGGGTCACCTTCCGCCGCCGCCAGTCACCCGCCAGCACGTCGCCGTCGTATCGCCCTGCCATGTCGATCACGCTAACCACCTCAGCCGGCGTGTCGCCCGCCGACGCGCCGGGCGGGTCGCCGCCCGGCGGCACGAAACGGTGCGAAGGGGGTAGTTGGGGGCAGGCCACACCACCGGAGCGGCAGCCGAGACAGCGACGGCGGCCACCACGTACCCTTTCCGCATGTCCTCCCCCGCAACGGGCGCGGCCACGCTGGCACCGCGCCGGTCGAGCCGGTTCGTCGCCTGGGTGCGCGCCTGGCGTGCCGGGCTCGTGCCGTTCGACGAGGTCGCCGACGCCATCGCCGGCGACGAGGAGCACCTCGTCGCGGACGCCCCCGGCACCTGGACCGACGTGTCCCTCCGGGAGGCGTTGCCCAGCCTCGCCAAACACTCGCCGGACGAGATCCGCCTGGTGCTGCCCGCACCCGGCGACCCCCGCGGGCTGCCCGGCCCCGGCGCGTTCGCCGGCGCCGCGCTGCTGGCCGGCGAGGCGGTGGTCGCCAGCGGCCTCGGGCTGGTGCCCGAGGTCCGCACGCACACCTCCGGCTCGGGCATGACCTGGGAGACCGTGCTCTGGCGGGTCCACCCGCTGCCCGCGGACGCGCCGAGGGCGTCCCTGATCACGCCGGGCGCGGCGGAGGCCGAGGCCGAACTGGCCGCCGCGCTGGCCGAGACGACCGCGGCGCTGACCCGGCTGGACGTCGCCCAGTGGCGACCCGAGCTGGCCGGCGCGCTCGCCGCGCTGCGCCGCCCCGACGGGGGCACCGACCTGCCACCCGGCTTCGACCCGCGGTCCCGCCGGCTGTTCGCCCGCGCGGCAGTGCTCGACCGGGTGCTCGCCCTGGCCGGGGAGAGCGCCCCGGGCGGCGCCGTGAACACCCACGAGGCGCAGCAGCGGGACGCGGCGCTGCGACCGCTCACCACCGCCTGCCGGCAGGCGGTGGTGGCCGCCTGCAACGCCCCGCTGCGGCTCTAGACCGCCGGCTCAGACCTCGTCGATCAGGTCGGCCACCGAGTCGACGATCCGGGACGGCCGGTACGGGTACCGTTCCGCCTCGGCCCGGCTGCTGATGCCGGTGAGCACCAGGATCGTCTCCAGCCCGGCCTCCAGCCCGCACAGGATGTCGGTGTCCATCCGGTCGCCGATCATCGCGGTGGACTCCGAGTGGGCGTCGATGGTGTTCAACGCGGAGCGCATCATCATCGGGTTGGGCTTGCCGACGAAGTAGGGATCCACCCCGGTCGCCTTGGAGATCATCGCCGCCACCGAGCCGGCCGCCGGCAGGGCGCCCTCGACCGACGGGCCGGTCGCGTCCGGATTGGTGCAGATGAACCTCGCACCGTCGTCGATCAACCGGATCGCCTTGGTGATCGCCTCGAAGCTGTAGGTGCGGGTCTCCCCCAGCACCACGTAGTCCGGGGCGAAGTCGCTGAGCACGTACCCCACCGCGTGCAGGGCCGTGGTGAGGCCGGCCTCGCCGATCACGTACGCGGTCCCGCCGGGCCGCTGGTCGGCCAGGAACTGGGCGGTGGCCAGCGCGGACGACCAGATCGCCTCCTCCGGCACGTCCAGCCCCATCCGGGCCAGCCGGGCCTGGAGATCACGCGGGGTGTAGATGGAGTTGTTCGTCAGCACCAGGAACGGCTTGCCGGAGGCGCGCAGCCGCTTGACGAACTCCGGGGCGCCGGGGACCGGCTGACCCTCGTGCACCAGCACGCCGTCCATGTCGGTGAGCCAGCTCTGCACCGGCTTGCGGTCATGCATCGTGTCGTCCCCAGGGTGTCGATGGTCGGTCGGGCTCAGGGCCGGCGGGCCGGGGGCACGCAGCACACCGCCGGGCAGGTGTCCCAGGCCGGCAGCTCGCCGAGACGGCGGCGCGCCTGCTGCCCGCCCGGCGCGGTGCGCTCGCGCACCAGCTCGCGGACCATCGCCACGAAACGCGGATCGGTGCCCGGGGTGCCGGCGCGGACGAAGTCCAGGCCGAGCTGCTTCGCCGTCTCGAGCGCCTCGGTGTCCAGGTCCCAGACCACCTCCAGGTGATCGGAGACGAAGCCGATCGGGCTGACCACCACCCCGGTCACCCCCTGCTCGGCCAGGCCGGTCAGGTGGTCGTTGATGTCCGGCTCCAGCCACGGCACCTGCGGCGGGCCGGACCGGCTCTGCCACACCAACTCGTAGGGCAGGTCGGGCGCGGCTGCGGCGTGCACCAGGCGGGCGGTCTCGGCGAGCTGGGCGGTGTAGCGCCCGCCGTGCGGGCCGGCGGTGGCGGCGGCCGAGACCGGGATCGAGTGGGCGGTGAACACCAGCCGGGTGCTGTCCCGCTTCGCCGGGTCGAGCTGGGCCAGCGCGGCACGCACCGCGTCGGCGTGCGGCTCGACGAAACCGGGGTGGTCCCAGAACTGGCGCAGCTTCTCGATCAGCGGGGCGTCCGGGCCGACCGCGGCCCGGGCCGCGGCGATGTCCTCCTGATATTGCCGGCAGGACGAGTAGCCGCCGTACGCGCTGGTGACGAACGCCAACGCCCGGGTCACCCCGTCGTCGCGCATCCGTGCCACGGTGTCGGCGAGCATCGGGTCCCAGTTGCGGTTGCCCCAGTAGACCGGCAGGTCGACGCCGTGGGCGGCGAAGTCCGCCCGGATCGCCGCGAGCAGGTCCCGGCACTGCTGGTTGATCGGCGACACGCCGCCGAAGTGCAGGTAGTGCTCGGCGACCTCGGCAAGCCGCTCCGGCGGCACACCGCGCCCCCGGGTCACGTTCTGCAGGAAGGGAAGAACGTCCTCGGGCCGTTCCGGGCCACCGAAGGAGACCAGCACCAACGCGTCGTACGCCATGGCCCTATTCTTCCCCGCCCGCCGTGACGTTCGCGCGACGCCCCCGGCTCATGGCGGTAACGCCCGAGCGGGAAATGTTAGGAGGGGCCCCTTGTTATGCGGAATGCGTTAACAAGGGGCCCCTCCTTGCACCTCAGGCGCCGATGGCGTGGTAGCCGCCGTCGACGTGGACGATCTCGCCGGTGGTGGCCGGGAACCAGTCGGACAGCAGCGCCAGGCAGGCCCGCGCGGCCGGCTCGGAGTCGGTGAGGTTCCAGCCCAGCGGCGCCCGCTCGGTCCAGGCGTCCTCGAACTGGTCGAAGCCGGGGATGGACTTGGCCGCGATGGTGCGCAGCGGGCCCGCGGCGACCAGGTTGCTGCGCACGCCCTGCTTGCCCAGGTGCAGCGCCAGATAGCGGGAGGCGGACTCCAGCCCGGCCTTCGCCACGCCCATCCAGTCGTAGACCGGCCAGGCCTTGGTGGCGTCGAACGTGAGGCCCACCACGGCGCCGCCCGGGGACATCAGCGGCAGCGCCGCCATGGCCAGCGACTTGTAGGAGAACGTGGAGACCTGCAGCGCGGTCGCCACGTCCGCCCAGGGCGCGTCGAGGAAGCCGCCGCCGAGGCAGCTCTGCGGGGCGAAGCCGATCGAGTGCACCACCCCGTCCAGGCCGTCGACGTGCTCACGCACCCGGTCGGCCAGGCCGGCGAGCTGCTCGTCGTTCATGACGTCCAGCTCGATCACCGGCGCCGGCTCGGGCAGCCGCTTGGCGATCCGCTCCACCAGGGAGAGGCGGCCGTAGCCGGTGAGCACGACCCGGGCGCCGTTCTCCTGGGCGAGCTTCGCCACGGAGAACGCGATCGAGGCCTCGGTGATGACACCGGTGACAAGCAGCCGCTTACCGGCCAGGAGTCCGGACATTGCGCAGTTCCTCCGTGCTCTCTCAGTGGCCCATGCCGAGGCCGCCGTCGACCGGGATGACGGCGCCGGAGATGTAGCCCGCCGCGTCCGAGGCGAGCCAGGTGACCACGCCGGCCACCTCCTCCGGCTCGGCGAACCGGCCGGCCGGGATGGCCTTGCGGTATTCAGTGCGGCGCTCCTCGGGCAGCGCCGCGGTCATGTCGGTGGCGATGAAGCCGGGCGCCACCACGTTCGCGGTGATGTTGCGGCCACCCAGCTCGCGCGTGATCGAGCGGGCCACGCCGACCAGGCCGGCCTTGCTCGCGGCGTAGTTGACCTGCCCCGGGCCGCCGTAGAGGCCGACCACCGAGGAGATGAAGATCATCCGGCCCCACTTCGCCCGGAGCATCTTCGTCGAGGCGCGCTTGGCGACCCGGAACGAGCCGGCCAGGTTGGTGTCGACGACCCGGGTGAACTGCTCGTCGGACATCCGCATGATCAGCGTGTCGTCGGTGATGCCGGCGTTGGCGACCAGCACCTCGACCGGCCCCAGCTCGGCCTCCACGGCGGCGAACGCCGCGTCCACCGACTCGGCGTCGGTCACGTCGCACCGCACCCCGAACAAGCCCTCGGGGGCTTCGCCGCCGCGGTGGGTCACCGCCACCCGGTCACCCTGCTTGGCGAAGGCCTGCGCGATGGCCAGACCGATCCCCCGGTTGCCGCCGGTCACCAGCACGGTACGGGCCACGGTTCCCCCTGACGCTCGGTCTGATCTCTCGGTCGGTCGGAGCCTAGGGGTTACCGGCAGGTAAGCGCTAACCCGCCCAGCTCACCGGCGGGCCCGCGCCGGCTGCCCGCCCGGACGCGCGACACGAACGCTCCCGGTGTACGCTAATCGCTGTCCGCGGGCCGTCGTGCGCCCGCGGTCCGGGCCCCGCCGACCCCAGGAGGTGATCGCTGTGCGAGATAGCGATCCTCCCAGTCGTGGCCGGGCCCTCCGTCAGCCCCGCTGAGCCACGGCTCGGTCGACGCGGCTGACCCGCTTCCCGCCCTCCGCACCGCATCCACTCCCCGGCCGGCATCGCCGGGGGCGGCCCTGCCGCGCGGCGGAGCACCCGGTCACGACTTCGTGTGCGTCCTTCCCGGTCCCCCTCGCGGCCCGCGTCAGCGGGCCGACCGTCGCCACGGAGCACAACCATGAGCCGTTACGCCGCACCACTGGGCTTCACCCTCGCCGCCGTCTGGGTGGCGGTCCTGTTCGTCCTGGCCGGCGGGGGCCACTGACCCACCGCCGGCCGGCCCGGCTCAGATCAGGCGGGACGTCCACAGCAGACTCAGCCCCCCGGCGCAGAGCGCCAGGAGCAGCGCGATGCCCGCGTACCAGTGGGTGATCTCGCGCGGTTCCGTGCGGTAGCCGATCGAGCTGCCCATGTCCTGATAGACCTGCTTCAGCTCGGTCACCGAGGCGGCCTCGTAGAAGAAGCCCTGGGTGGCCTCCGCGAGCTGGGACAACGCGGTGCGGTCGACCGGCACCCGCTGGAGCTGGCCGCCGATGTCCACCTGGCCCGAGTCGGTGCCGAACGCGATGGTGGACACCGGCACGTTCGCCGCCTGCGCCGCGGCGGCCGCCTCCTCCACCGACCGGCCCGACGTGCGGTAGCCGTCGGACAGCAGCACGATCCGGGCCGGCGGGATGCCGGCGGCGCCATCGGCCGGCACCGAGCGGATCGCCTCCAGGCAGGTGAACACCGCCTCACCGGTGGCGGTCGCCTCGGCCAGCACCAGCCCGTCGATGGCGGTGGTCACCGCCCCCCGGTCCTTGGTCGGCGACACCAGCACGTTCGCCGACTTGGCGAACGAGACCAGCCCCAGGTTGTAGCTCTCCGGCAGCTCGCCGACGAACTGCTTGGCCGCCTCCTGCGCCGCTTCCAGCCGGTTCGGCGACACGTCGTCGGCCTGCATGGACAGTGACACGTCGATGGCGAGCATCACGGTGGCCCGCTCCAGCGGCTCCCGGGTGTCGATCGCCGGCCGAGCCAGCCCGGTCGCCAGCACCAGCAGGCAGAGCAGGAACGCGGTCGCCGCCGCGTGCCGGCGCCAGCCGAGCCCCGTGGGCGCGACCGTGCGCAGCAGGTCGACGTTGGTGAACCGCAGCGCGTACTGCCGGCGGTGCAGCTGCCGCCAGACGTACGCGGCGGCGAGGGCGAGCACCGGCAGCACGGCCAGCAGCCACCACGGTTGCAGAAAACGGATCATCGGGTCGTCCCTCGGGTACGGGCGTGCCGCTGCGCGGCGACGAAACGCACCATGTCCAGCAGCCAGTCTCGGTCGGTACGCAGGCGCAGGTGGGCCGCGCCGGCGGCGCGCAACTCGGCGGCGATCGCCGCGCGCTGGGCCGCCGCGGCCTCGGCGTACCGGCGGCGCAGCCCCGGGTCGGCGGTCTGCACCTCGTGCAGTTCGCCGCTCTCCGGGTCGACCACCGGCAGCACCCCCACGTCGGGCAGTTCCAGTTCACGCGGGTCGACCACCTCGACGGCCAGCACGTCGTGCCGGACCCGCAGCTTACGCAGCGGCCGGCCCCACTGCTGCGGCGGCGCGAGGAAGTCGGAGATCACCACCGCCACGCCACGCCGGCGCGGCGGGCGGTTCAGCATGTCGACAAGCGCGCCCAGGTCGCTGCGGCCGGGCCGGATCTCGGTGTCGGCGACGGCCCGCAGCAGCCCCTGCGCCTCCTTGCGGCCGGACCGGGCGGGCAGCCGCAGCAGCGTCCCCGGCCCGCCGGCGGTCGCGCCGGTGCCGACCACCGCGCCGATCCGGTTGCCGCCGCGCACGGTGAGGTGGGCCAGCGCGGCCACCGCGGCCACCACCACCTCCCGCTTGAGCCACCGCCCGGTGCCGAAGTCCAGGCTGGCCGACAGGTCGACCGCCAGCCACGTCTCCAGCTCGCGGTCGGCCACCGTCCGCCGCACGTGCGGCATGGTGGTGCGGGCGGTCACCGGCCAGTCCATCCGGCGCACGTCGTCGCCGGGGCGGTATTCCCGGGACTCCCCCGCCTCGCTGCCCGGGCCGGGCAGCAGGCCGGCGTAGTCGCCCTGGAGCAGCCCGTCGAGCTTGCGGGTGACCATCAGCTGGAGCCGCGCCAGCACGGCGCCCGAACGGTCCCCGGTCGCCGGCACCCGGGTGCGCGGGGTCACGGCCGCTGCCCGGGCCACCCGTTGGGTCCGACGGCCGGCGGTGGCGCGGCCTGCTGGCGGGGTGCGACGGCGGGCAGCGGGATGGTCGACATCACCCGGTGCACGATGTGGTCGGCCGGCACGTCGTCGGCGAGCGCGTCGTAGCTGAGCACCAGCCGGTGGCGCAGGATGTCCGGCGCGATGTCCTGCACGTCCTGCGGCAGCGCGTAGTCCCGGCCGCGCAGCAGCGCCAGCGCGCGGGTGGCGCGGACCAGGCCGAGCGAGGCGCGCGGGCTCGCGCCGTACTGGATGAGCTGAGCCACGTCGGGCATGCCGTGCTCGGCGGGGGCGCGGGTGGCGAGCACCAGCCGGACCGCGTAGTCGACCAGCGCGTTGTGCACGAAGACCTGGTCGGCCCTGCGCTGGAGGGCGGTCAGGTCGGGGGTGTCGAACACCTGGGCCGGTGCGGGCGGCGCGACGCCCATCCGGTAGACGATCTCGCGTTCCTCGGCGTCGGTCGGATAGCCCACCACGATCTTCATCAGGAACCGGTCACGCTGCGCCTCGGGCAGCGGGTAGACCCCCTCCTGCTCGATCGGGTTCTGGGTGGCCATCACCAGGAACGGGTCCGGCACCCGGTGCGACTCGCCGCCGATGGAGACCTGCCGCTCGCTCATCACCTCCAGCAGCGCCGACTGCACCTTGGCCGGCGCCCGGTTGATCTCGTCGGCGAGCAGGAAGTTGACGAACACCGGGCCCAGCTCGACGTCGAACTTCTCGCTGGACTGCCGGTAGATCCGGGTGCCCATGATGTCGGCGGGCACCAGATCCGGGGTGAACTGGACCCGGGCGAAGGAACCGCCGACGACCTGGGCGAGCGTCTCCACGGCGAGCGTCTTGGCGACGCCGGGCACACCCTCCAGCAGGCAGTGACCCCGGGCCAGCAGCGCGACGAACATCCGCTCGACCATCCGGTCCTGCCCGACGATCACCCGTTTGATCTCGAACAGCGCCCGTTCCAGCAGCGTAGCGTCCTGCGCCGGGGTGGTGGCCGCCGGCGGCGCGTCCGGCGGCGCCTCGGTCGGGTTCGGCACGTCGGGCGTGGTCGGCTGGGCCACCGGTCCTCCACAGCTGGGTCGTCGTCGCGGTGTGGTGCGTGTCAAGACTGTCATGCCTTGCTGAGAGCCGGAGGCGGGAGAGGCGCGATTTTCGCCGTGCCGTGGCCGGTCCACGGAAAACGCTGAACACGGGTGGACAACTGGGGGTCCGGCGCGTGTACGATTCACCCCGTCGCCGGGCGGCTCCCCCCGTGGCCGCCCGGCGCTAAAACTCCCCGGTGCGCGGCCCTAGACTGGCCCCGGTGACGACTCCCGGCCCGGACGAAACCCTGACCTGCTCGGCGCGGGGATGTCGCGCCCCCGCGACGTTCCAGTTGCGCTGGCACAACCCCCGACTGCACGCGCCGGACCGGCGCAAGACGTGGCTCGCCTGCCCGGCGCACCGCACGTCCCTGGGTGACTTCCTCGACGCGCGCGGCTTCCTGCGCGAGGTGGTGCCGCTGCCCGGATCGCCTACGCTCGAATCGTGAGCGAGCAGACGATCAGGCCCCGCGCCGCCGGCGGACGCGGCGGTTCCACCCGGTGAACGGTGACGACCCGGCCGGCCGGCCGACCGCCCCACCCGGCCCGCTGGAACCCTGGCCGGAGACGGTCCGCTGGCAGCCGATCTCCCGCGACCTGATCTGGGTGGAGTTGATCCGGCTCGGCATCGGTCTCGCCGTGGCGCTGGTGGTGCTGGGCGCGGCCTGGGCGTTGTCCGGGCACTGGCTGCTCGGCGCCGCCGTCGGCGTGGCGCTGCTGCTGGCCGCCTGGCGGACGATCACCATCGTGCGCGCGGTCCGCGCCTGGGGGTACGCCGAGCGCGACGACGACCTGCTGGTGCGCCACGGCCTGCTGGTGCGGCGGCTCTCCATCGTCCCGTACTCGCGGATGCAGTTCGTGGACGTGAGCGCCGGTCCGCTGGAGCGCGCCTTCGACCTGGCCACCGTGCAACTGCACACGGCCGCGGCGGCCAGCGACGCCCGGGTGCCCGGCCTGCGCCCGGCCGAGGCGTCCCGGCTGCGCGACCGGCTCACCGCGCTGGGCGAGGACCGGGCGGAGGGCCTGTGAACCCCTTCGGCACGCCGCCGCCGGAGGAGCAGCCGGGACCGCCGGGCGGTCCGGGGCCGGTGACGAACGGGCAGCCGTGGCCCCCGGCGCCGGGCCACGGTCCACCGGGCCCACCGCCCGGCCAGGCACCGGCGCCGGACTCCGGCCCGCCGGCCGGCCGGGTCCCACCCGCACCCGGGCCGCAGCCGCCGCACCCGGGGGCGTGGGGGCCCGTGCCGTGGGGGCCGCCGGACGGGGAGGAGCCGCGGCAGCGGCTGCACCCGCTGAGCCCCGCGCTGCACGGCGCGAAGTCGCTTGTCGTGGTGATCGCCGGTCTCTCCTGGTCGACGCTGAACCGGGTCGGCTTCGGCTGGTTCGCCGTGCTGGTCGCGGTCTTCGTGCTCGGCGCCACGGTGCTGTCGGTGGTCAGTTGGTGGAACACCGGCTACCACGTGGTGGGGCGCGAGTTGCGGGTGCACGAGGGGCTGCTGTGGCGGCGGACCCGGGCCATTCCGCTGGAGCGGTTGCAGGCGGTGGAGGTGGTCCGGCCGCTGTTGGCTCAGCTCACCGGCCTGGCCGAGCTGCGGCTGGAGGTGGTCGGCGGGGGCAAGACCGAGGCGCCGCTGGCGTACCTCGGGGTGGCCGAGGCCGCCGCGCTGCGGCAGCGGCTGCTCGCCGTGGCCGGGCGCGCGCCGGGGCCCGCGCCCGTAGCCGCCGCCGGTGTGCCGGCCCAGCCCGCCCCGACCGGGCGTCGGCTGCACGCCGTCCGCAACCAGGATCTGCTGGTCAGCCAACTGCTCACGCCGCAGGCGTTCCTGCTGCCGTTCGGCGTGGCCTTCGTGGTGGCGCAGTTCCTGTCCGAGGGCTCGTGGTCGTTCGTCGCGGTGGCCAGCACGCTCACCGCGATGTTCGGGGTGGTGCTGCAACCGATCCGCCGGGTGCTCGACGACTGGAGCTTCCGGCTCGACGCCGACGGTGACACGCTGCGGGTGCACAACGGGCTGCTGGAGACGCGGGTGCAGACGGTGCCGCTGCACCGGGTGCAGACGGTCGGGGTGACCTGGCCGCTGCTGTGGCGGGTGAAGGGCTGGCTGCGGCTGCGGCTGGAGGTGGCCGGCTACTCGGCGGGCGAGCCGGACGACCGGAACCGCCCGGACCGGCTGCTGCCGGTCGGCGACGCCGGCACCGGTGGGCGGGTGGTGACGGAGGTGCTGCCGGGCGTACGGCTGGACGCGCTGCCCGGCACCCCGCCGCCGGCACGGGCCCGCTGGCTGCGCCCGCTGAGCCGGAGGGTGGTCGGCGCCGGCCTCGACGAGCGGGTCTTCGTGGCCCGCTCCGGGTTGCTCACCCGCCGGTTGACGCTGGTGCCGTACGCCCGGATCCAGAGCGTGCGGGTCACCCAGGGGCCGGCGCAGCGGCGGCTGCGGCTGGCCACCGTGCACGCGGACACCGCCGGTGGCGCCGGCGCGGCGGCGGTCGACCGCGACCTGCACGACGCGTGGGAACTGGCCGCGGAGCTGACCGCCCGGGCGCGGGCCGCGCGGCGGGCCGACCCGCACCGCTGAGGGGTAAGGAGGGGCCCCTTCTTAACGCATTCGGTAGAGACGGGGCCCCTTCTCACCACTCCTGCCGGGGCCGGGCGGGTCAGCGACGTTCGGCCGGCACCGCGTCCCGGTCGGCGGTGGGCGTGGCGTCCGGACCGGCGGCGGGCGCGGTGACGCCGGTCACGGCGGCCGGCGTCCCGGCCCGGCGGGCACGCCGCGCCCGCCACCAGCGCTCGGCGAGGCCGACCACCAGGAACGTCATCCCCACGTACGCCCAACCGACGAGCACGTCGATCAGGTAGTGCTCGCCGCTGTAGATCAGCGTGAACGTCATGGCCAGCGGGTAGGCCAGCAGCAGCGGCCACCACCGCCTGCGCACCGAAGGTAGGAAGAACAGCACCACGAACAGCGCGAACGCGGTGTGCAGCGACGGCATGGCGGCCACCGGGTTGGAGGCGATCTGGCCGGCGTTGAGCAGGTTGCCCGCGCCGTGCATGCCGATCTCCTTCCAGCCCCGGGTGGAGATCCGGGCCACCTCGGTGAGCAGCCCGTTCTGCGCCGCCCACCACGGCGGGGCGGCCGGGTAGGCGAAGTAGGTGACAAGTCCGGCCGCGCACAGGAAACCCCACCGGGCCATGTAGCCGACCCAGCGCTGCCGGTTGCGCATCCAGAGCACCGCGGCGGCGGCCAGCGTCGCCACGAAGTGCGAGAAGTAGATCCAGCTCACCAGCACGTCCCACCAGCGCACCTGGGCCGGGTCGTAGAGGTGCTGCTGGAGCCAGACGGTCGGCACCTCGCCGCCGGTGGCCCACCCGGTCAGGAACCGGTCGGCGACGATCAGCTCCATGGCGTGCGGCGTGGCGCCGTTGTCGGCGAACCCGCGGGAGAGGTTGTACGCGGCGAGCAGCAGCACGACCGGGATCCAGTCCCGGGCGAAACGCAGGTGGCTGCGCCACGGGCGGGCCGAGTTCCAGGCGACCGTGCCGGCCCAGATCCACAGGAACGCGTACGCCGGGTCGGTGGGCAGGCCGATGGCGAACCAGGCGGCCACGAAGGCGAGGCCCCAGACGGCCATCGCGATCACGCGACGGCGCCCGCCGTCGGGGGACGCGGTCGGTCCGGCGGGGGCGGGGGGCGGGGAATCTGTCGACACGGCCATCGCGGTCAAGGTTAACGGCGGTCGACCGGAGGGCCGACGCCGACCGTCGGGAGCACGGCGTGCCGCACCGTCGGGAGCACGGCGTGCCGCGCCGTCGGGGCCGGCCCGGACGGCGGACGGCGTCGCGGTCGCTGCACTAGGCTCGGCCGCATGCAGGAGCAGCCGGAGTCGCCTCTCGCGCCGGGCCGGACCGCCCGGGTCGACCTGACCGTGACCGACGCGGACACCGCCCTGGCGCTGGGCTCGGGCGACGTGCCGGTGCTCGGCACCCCCCGGGTGGTGGCGCTGGCCGAGGCGGCGACCGTGGCGGCCGTCGCGACCGGGATGCCGGCCGGGTCCACCACCGTCGGCGTCCGGGTCGAGCTGGAGCACCGTGCGGCCACCCCGGTCGGGCGGACCGTGTCCGCGCACGCCGAGCTCGTCGAGGTGGACGACCGTCGGCTGGTCTTCGAGGTGACCGTCAGGGACGGCAACGCGGTGGCCGCGCAGGGGCGCGTCGAGCGGGCGCTCGTCGACCGGCAGCGTTTCGTCGAGCGGGCCGCACGCGCGTGACGACCGCCGGCTTCTCCGAGATCGCCGCCGGGGTCCACCTGCTGCGCGAGCCGCTGCTGCGCGTCAACGTGGTGCTGGTGGTGGGCGACGGCGCCGCGGTGCTGGTGGACACGCTCTCCACCGCCGGGCAGGCGCGGGAGCTGGCGGCGGCGGCCCGGGCGGTCACGCCGCACCCGTGGACGGTCGTCAACACCCATCACCACTTCGACCACTGCTTCGGCAACGCCACGCTGGCCGGGCCGGACACCCCGGTGTACGCGCACGCCCGGGCCGCGGCGGCGCTGCGCGACCGGCCGGACGAGCTGCGCCGGGCGGCGTACGAGGAGATGCACGCCGAGCAGCCGGCGCTGGCCGACGAGTTGGCCCGGACCGAGCTGCGGGCGCCGACGCACGAGGTGCACTCCGAGACGGTGCTGGACGTCGGCGGCCGGCGGGTGCTGCTGCGCCACCCGGGACCCGGGCACACCGACGCCGACCTGGTGGTGCACGTCCCGGACGCGGACGTGCTGGTGGCGGGCGACCTGGTGGAGCAGAGCGGGCCGCCGGCGTTCGAGGAGTCGTACCCGTTGCGATGGCCGGACGCGGTGGCCGACCTGCTGCGGTTGACCACGCCGGCGACGGTGGTGGTGCCGGGCCACGGCGAGCCGGTCGACGTGGCGTTCGTCCGCGAGCAGCACGACCAGCTCGCGCGGCTGGCCTGGCTGATCCGCGCCGGCCACACCGGCAGCGCCCCGCCGGAGCGGGTGGCCGCCGAGTCGCCGTTCGGCGCCCGGCCCGGCCTGATCGCGGCGCGCCGCGGCTACGCGGACCTCGACGGCACGGCGTGAGCGGCCGGCCGGTTCAGCCGGCGTCGGCCGCGATCGACCGCAGCCGGGCGCGGCATTCGGCGACGAACGCCGGGAAGGTGTGCCAGTAGTACGCCACGCCGCCGGCCGCGGCGGCGATCGCCCAGGCTCGGGCCCGCGTCCAGGTCACGTCGTCCACGCCGAGCGTCTCCCAGTAGGCGTGCCGGGCCTCGGCCGGCAGGTCCCAGGTGGGGGGCGTGTTCCGCGTCGGGGTGCCCGACGGTCAGGCCGCCGAAGTCGATGACGGCGTGCAGCCGGCCGTCGCGGACGAGGAGGTTGGTGGGCTTGAGGTCGCTGTGCAGCCAGACGTGCGGACCGGTGGGGTCGGGCCGGGCCACGCCGTCCCGCCACAGCCGTTGCAGCAGGTCGACGTCGACCTCGGCGCCGATCGTGCGTCGGCAGTCGTCGAGCGCCCCGCTGATCCACCCGTCGCAGGGGCGCAGGCTGCCGCCGCGATATCCGCTCAGGGCTCCCGCGCGGGTGGCGCCGGCGAGGTCGAGGGCGTGCAGTTCCCGGACCACCGAGGCCAGGTCGACACCGAACGCGGCCCAGTCGGAGACGGTGTCGGGGCGGACCTCGTCGCCGTCGATCCAGCGGTAGACCGACCAGGGCAGCGCGAAGGCGGCGGACGGCGCGCCGGCGTGCAGCGGCTCCGGCACCGGGTACGACAGCCGGGCCGCCAGGCTCGGCAGCCACCGCTGCTCCTTGCGCAGGGCGTCGGCCTTCTCGGCGGTGCGGGGCATGCGGACGAGCAGGTCGTCGCCGAGCCGGTACATGGTGTTGTCGGTGCCGGCGCCGGCGGGCCGCAACGGCAGGGCGGCCCATCCGGGGCACTGCTCGGTCAGCAGCGACTGGACCACCGACTCGTCCACCGGCATCTCGCCCTGGTGCAACGTCACGGGGAGATCATCGTGCCGGGGCCGGCCGGCGGCCACCGATTTCCGTGCCCGGGCGTGGGTCCGAGCGGGCGCGCAACGCGGTGAGCAGCGCGTCCAGGTGGGGGGCGGCGGCGAGCACGGCGGCCCGGGCCGGCGCGTCGAGCCGGGCCAGCGCCTCGGTGAGCAGCGCGGTGCGGTGGATCTCGTGGTCGGCCATCCAGCGGTGGGCGGCCTCGGTGAGGCGCAGCCGGACCACCCGGCGGTCGGCGGGATCGCGGTCGCGGACCAGTAGCCCGGCGTCGGTGAGGTCGCGCACCAGTGTGCTGACCGTGTTCGGTGCGGTGCCCAGGCGGCCCGCCACCTCCTTGCCGCTGATCCCCGGCGTGCCCCGGACCAGCAGGAGCACCTCCACCTGCGCCTCGGGCAGCGGCTCCCGGGCGGCGCGGGCGACGGTGCGGCGGCGAAGCAGCCGGTGCAGTTCCCCCAGCACCGCCCCGAACCGCGCGATCTCCTCGTCGGTCGCCACCCGGGTCACCTGCTTCACATCGCAATAGTTCTGACTACAGAGATAAGGTAACCCGGCACGCCGATCCTGGGGGGACCTCTCGTGAGCCACACCGTGCGGACCGCAGCGGGCCCGCCCGTCGACCGACCCGCCACGCCGGGCGGCGGCGCGAGCCTGCTGGTGCTGCTCGGCACGCTCACCGCGATCGGCCCGCTGTCACTCGACATGTACCTGCCGGCGTTCCCGGCGATGACCCGGGAACTCGGCGCCGACCAGGCCGGCATCCAGCTCTCGCTGACCACCTGCCTGATCGGCCTGGCGCTGGGCCAACTGGTCACCGGCCCGCTCAGCGACCGCTGGGGGCGGCGCCGCCCGGTGCTGGTCGGCGTCGTCGCGTACGCCCTGCTGGCGCTGGCCTGCGCCGCGGCACCCAGCGCCCCGCTGCTGGCCGGCGCGCGGTTCGCCCAGGGGCTGGCCGGCGGCATGGGCGTGGTGGTCGCCCGCGCGGTGGTCCGCGACCTCTACGCCGGCCGGGACGCGGCGAGGTACTTCTCCCGGCTCACCCTCGTCTTCGGGGTGGCGCCGGTGGCCGCGCCGAGCGTCGGCAGCCTGGTGCTGCGGCTCGGTTCGTGGCGGACGGTCTTCCTCACCCTGGCCGTCATCGGGGCGGTGCTCGCCGTCGCGGTCGCGCTGCGCCTGCCCGAGACGCTGCCACCGCAGCGTCGCAGCACCGGCGGGCTGGCCACCACCGCCCGGACCATGCGGTCGCTGGCCACCGACCGGGTCTACCTCGGGTACGCGCTGACCCAGGGCTTCGCGTTCGCCGGGCTGTTCGCGTACATCTCCGGGTCGTCCTTCGTGTTCCAGGACGTCTTCGGCGTCTCGGCGGCCGTGTTCAGCGTGTTCTTCGGGGTCAACGCGCTCGCGCTGGTGGCCACCGGGCAGCTCAACGCCCGGCTGCTCGACCGGTTCAGCCCGCGCCGGCTGCTGGTCACCACGCTCGTGGTCGGCCTGGTCACCGCCGCCGGTGTGCTGACCGGCGCGCTCGCCGGCAGCCTCGCGGTCACGGCGGTGGCGTTGTTCGCGTTCGTCGGCTCGCTGGGCATGGTGATGCCGAACAGCACCGCGCTGGCGCTGGACGCGCACGCCCGGCACGCCGGCACCGCCGCCGCGCTGATGGGCGGCATCCAGTCGGTGGTCGGCGCGCTGGCCGCGCCGCTGGTCGGCCTCGGCGGCGAGGGCAGCGCGCTGCCGATGGCCGCCGTGCTGGCCGGCGCCGCCACCCTCTCGCTCACGGCCGTCCTCACCCTCGCCCGCCGCTGACCCCCGCCGCCGCGCGCCGCGCCCAGGGTGTTAACAGGGGGCCCCTCCGCTACCGGATGCGTTAAGAAGGGGCCCCTCCTTTCATGCGAAGCGGGTGGCGACGGCGGCGCGGGTGGGCATCGCGGTGGCGCCGCCGGGTGACTCGCAGACCAGGCCCGCCACCCGCAGCGCGAAGCCGACCCGCTCCCGCCAGCCGACCGCGTCGGCCGGCTCGCCGGCGGCGAGCAGCTCGGCCACCAGCGCGCCCATCACCGAGTCGCCCGCGCCGGTGGCGTCCACCGCGTCGACAGTCGGCGCCGGCACGCGCACCACGTCGTCGCCGGCCGCGACCAGCGCGCCGTCCGCGCCGAGCGTGACCACCACGGTGGCCGCGCCCAACTCCCGCAGGTACGCGGCGACGCCCTCCACCGGCTCGTCGGGGTAGAGCGCCCGGGCGTCCGCGCCGCTCAGCTTCACCAGGTGCGCGGCGGCGGCGAACTCGGCGACCACGGCCCGCAGCGCGTCGAGCGCGCCGGGCGCGGTGAGCAGGCTGGAGCGCACGTTCGGGTCGAACACCCGCAGCCCGCCGGCGATCGACCAGGCCCGGCGGGCGGCGGCCAGCACCGGCGGGTGGAGCAGCACTATCGAGCCGCAGTAGAGCACGTCCGCGCCCTCGACCAGCGCCACGTCGAGGTCGTCCGGCCCGAGCAGGGCGTACGAGCGCGGCTCGCCGTAGAAGCGGAACTCCGGCTCCGGGCCGGCGAAGGTGGCCACGGCCAGCGCGGTCGGGGCCGGCGCCGTCACCGCGCCGGCCACGCCCACGCCGGCGGCGGTGAGGAAGTCCCGGATCCGGCCGGCGAGCGCGTCGTCGCCGAGCGACCCGACGAACTGCACGTCACCGCCGAGGCGGGCGATCGCCACCGACACGTTGAGCGGTCCGCCGCCGATAGCCTGCCGGTAGACGGGTTCCCCGTCGTGCTCGGCGTCGAGCAGGTCGACCAACGCCTCGCCGAGCACCACCGCGTACCCCATCCTGGCTCCTCTCGTTGTCCTCCCCCGATCCTGGCCCATGGCGCCGGGGGGACGCGACGGGACCCAATGCATCGACCGGCGACTATTGCGCGCGGGGGCCGGACGTGATGGGATGGCGCTACCGGGAGGGCGCGGGGGCTGCCGCGTCGCCGGGTCGAGCCGACGCGAGGGCATCCACGGTCCGTGACACGGACCGCAGGCGGTGCGCGCCCCCCGACGGCCCCGGCCGCACGCCGACCGCCGGGCGCGGGCACCGCGATGATCGCATCCGCTCGTCGCAGCGGGGCGGGCCGACAGCGGGCCACGCCCCGCGAGTCAGGAGATTTCCGTGCACCGATCCCGAACGGCCGCGCTCGTCACCGCGGCCCTCACCCTGGCCGTGGGCGCGTTCGCCCTGGCCTCCGGGCCCGACCCGGCCGCCGCGCACGGCGCGGCCATGACGCCGGGCGCCCGCACCTACCTGTGTTGGAAGGACGGCCTCACCGGCAGCGGTGAGATCCGGCCCAACAACCCCGCCTGCGCGTCGGCCGTCGCGGAGAACGGGCCGAACTCGCTCTACAACTGGTTCAGCGTGCTGCGCTCCGACGCGGGCGGGCGAACCGTCGGCTTCATCCCCGACGGCAAGCTGTGCAGCGGCGGCAACCCCGGCTTCAGCGGCTACGACGCGGCCCGCAACGACTGGCCGGTCACGCACCTGACGGCCGGGCGGTCGATGGAGTTCCGCTACAGCAACTGGGCCCACCACCCGGGCACGTTCTACTTCTACGTGACCAAGGACAGTTGGAGCCCGACCCGGCCGCTGGCCTGGAGCGACCTGGAGGAGCAGCCGTTCCTGCAGGTGACCAACCCGCCGCAGCGCGGCGCGGTCGGCACCAACGACGGCCACTACTACTTCACCGGCAACCTGCCGACGAACAAGAGCGGCCGGCACATCATCTACTCGCGCTGGGTCCGCTCGGACAGCCAGGAGAACTTCTTCGGCTGCTCCGACGTGACGTTCGACGGGGGCAACGGCGAGGTGACCGGCATCGGCTCGGGCGGCAACCCCACGCCGACGCCGACCACCCCGACGCCGACGCCCACCAACCCCACGCCCACGCCGACCACCCCGACGCCGACGCCCACCGGCCCGACGCCCACGCCGACGATGCCGGCCGGCGCCTGCATGGCGGTCTACAAGGTGGTCAGCGCCTGGGGCAACGGCTTCCAGGGTGAGGTAATGATCATGAACCACAGCACCCGGACGTACTCCGGGTGGACCGCGAGCTGGACCTGGCCCAGCGGCCAGACCATCAACCAGGTGTGGAACGGCACGCTGAGCGGCAGCGGGGCGTCGGTGACGGTCACCAACGCCCCCTACAACGGCAGCGTCCCACCGGAGGGCACCACCACGTTCGGCTTCACCGCGAACTACTCCGGCCAGAACACCCTGCCCACGGTCACCTGCACCGGCCGGTGACCCGGCACTGAGAAGGGCCCCCGGCAGCGCGCCGGGGGCCCTTCGTCCGGCCCGCCTCAGCGGACCATGCTGCCCACGACCGGCTTGGTCAGCAGCGCGGACTGGTTGCGCTGGATGCCCGGGTCGAGCGTCTTGGCCACGAAGATGGCGTGCCAGATGCAGAAGATCAGCACGGTCCACACCTTGCGGGAGTGGTCGGCCTCCTCCCGCTTGTGCTCCTCCAGCAGCCGCATCGCGTACGACAGGTCGATCAGGTCGCCCGCGCCGGAGGTGGCCAGCACGTGCCGGGCCCACTCGTACATCTCGCCGCGCAGCCAGACCCGGGTCGGGGTCGGGAAGCCCAGCTTCTTGCGGTTGACGATGGCCGGCGGCACGACGCCCTGCAACGCCTGGCGCATCGCGTACTTGGTGGCCTCGGAGCGCGGCGGCAGCTTCAGGTCGACCGGGATGCCGGCGGCGACGTTGAACACCTCCCGGTCCAGGAACGGCACCCGGACCTCCAGCGAGTGCGCCATCGAGATCCGGTCCGCCTTGACCAGGATGTCGCCGCGCAGCCAGGTGTAGAGGTCGACATACTGCATCTTGGTGACGTCGTCCAGCTCGGTGCACTCGGCGTAGATCGGCGCGGTGACGTCGGTGTAGCGCACCGAGGGGTCGTAGCGGCGCAGCAGGTGCTGCTTCTCCTCCTCGGTGAACATCCGGGCGTTGCCGTAGTAGCGCTGTTCGATCGGGGTGGTGCCGCGTTCCAGGAAGCTCTTGCCCTTGACCCCCTGGGGAATGGCCTTGGACACCGCCCGCAGGCCCTTCTGCACGCCGTCCGGCAGGCCGTTGACCGAGCTGAGCGACAGCGGCTCGCGGTAGATCGTGTAGCCGCCGAAGAACTCGTCCGCGCCCTCGCCGGAGAGCACCACGGTGACGTGCTCGGCGGCCTTCTTCGCCACGAAGTAGAGCGGGACCAGGGCCGGGTCGGCGACCGGGTCGTCCAGGTGCCAGACGATCTTCGGAAGCGCGTCGATCATGTCCTGCGGCCCGATCTTGGTCGGGATGGTGGTCACGTCGAGGTGCCGGGCCGACTCCTGGGCCACGTCGATCTCGGAGTAGCCGGGCACGTCGTAGCCGACGGTGAAGGTGAGGATGTTCGGGTTGAACTCGCGCGCGAGGGCCACCACGGCGGTCGAGTCGATGCCGCTGGACAGGAACGAGCCGACCGGCACGTCCGAGCGCATGTGCATCCGGACGCTCTCCCGCAGCGTCTCCCGGATGTCGTGGTAGAGCCGCTGCTCGTCCGGGACCGGGGCGGGCCGGAACACCGGCCGGTACCAGCGGCGCACGTCGATCCGGCCGTCCGGGCTCCAGGTGAGGTACTCCCCCGAGCCGATCCGGCTGATCCCCTTGTGCAGCGTGCCCGGCTCCGGGACGTACTGCAGGGTCAGGTAGTGGCTCAGGTTGGCGGTGTCGATGCCCGCGTCGCCCTGGTAGGCGGAGTGCGCGAACGGCAGCAGCGCCTTCTTCTCCGAGGCGAGGTAGAGACCGTCCTGGGTCTGGAGATAGTGCAGCGGCTTGATGCCGAAGTAGTCGCGGGCGCCGAACGCCCGCCGCTCCTGCCGGTCCCAGATCACGAACGCGAACATGCCGCGCAGCCTGGTGAGCACCTGCTCACCCCAGTAGTGGTAGCCGGCGACGATCACCTCGCCGTCGCCGTTCGTGGCGAACTGGGCGCCGTGGTCGCGGATCAGCTCGTCGCGCAGCTCGATGTAGTTGTAGATCTCACCGTTGAAGGTGAGCAGGTAGCGCCCGTCCGCGTAGGGCAGCGGCTCGTGGCTGAGCGCCACGTCGATGATCGCCAGCCGCTTGTGCGCGAACACGCCGTCCGCGTACCGGCCGGAGGCGTCGCCGACCACCTCGACCCCGGTCTCGTCCGGGCCGCGGTGGTGCAGGCACTCCAGTGCGCCGGCGATGTGGTCGCGGTGGGCGGCGGCGTCGCCGCGCGCGCTGAAGAAGGCCAGGAGTCCGCACATGACGGCCATCTTTCCACGCGCCGGAAGCCGCCGTCGCGGCACCGCAGGCACTCCCCGCCGCCGTGCGCGCGGTACCGTCGGGGCCAGCGACGAGGCTCAGGGAGGGGCGGATCATGGCCGAGGAGCGGACGCGGCAGGGCAAGCCGGCGGACGGCACGGAGTCACACGACCCGGACTTCCCGGAGGCGTTCCTGTCGTTCATGCGGCAGGGCTGGCGGGACACCGAGCTGCCGGTGGCGCCGCGCCCGGAGGCGCCCGACCACGCCAAGCGACGGGCCGCGCTGGCCGACGCCTTCCCGGGCGAGACGCTTGTCGTCCCCACCGGCACCGAGAAGGTACGCGCCAACGACACCGACCACCGGTTCCGGCCGGGCAGCGACTTCGCGTACCTGACCGGCGACCTGGAGCCGGACAGCGTCCTGGTGCTGCGCCCGGGCGGTGAGGCGACACTCTTCATGCGGCCCCGGTCGTCGCGGGCGACCGACGAGTTCTTCCGCAGCCGCCACGGTGAGCTGTGGGTGGGCCGCCGGCCGACGTTGCGCGAGAAGTCGACCGAGCTGGGCCTGCCGACGGCCGACCTGAGCGAGCTGGACGCGGCGCTGGCCGAGCTGGCTCCGGGGCGCACCCGCGTGCTGCGCGGCTTCGACGCCCGGGTGGACGCGGCCGTGCGCCCCTACGACGGCGCGCGCGCCGAGGGGCAGCCCGGCCGCGACCGGGAGCTGGCCATCGCGATCTCCGAGCTGAAGCTGGTCAAGGACGAGTGGGAGATCGCGCAGCTCCGGGAGGCGTGCGAGGCCACGGTGCGCGGCTTCGAGGACGTGGCCCGGGCGCTGCCGGCCGACCGGGGGGTCTCCGAGCGCCTGCTGGAGGGCGTCTTCGCGTTGCGCGCCCGGCACGACGGCAACGACGTCGGCTACGGCTCGATCGTGGGGGCCGGCGAGCACGCCACGATCCTGCACTGGGTGCACAACCACGGCGCGACCCGTCCGGGTGACCTGCTGCTGATGGACATGGGCGTGGAGAACCGCAACCTCTACACCGCCGACGTCACCCGGGTGCTGCCGGTGGACGGCCGCTTCACGTCGTTGCAGCGCCAGGTCTACGACGCGGTCCACGCCGCCCAGCAGGCCGGCATCGACATGTGCCGGCCCGGCGTCGGGTTCCGCGACGTGCACCTGGCCTCGATGCGGGTGCTGGCCGAGGCGCTCAAGGACCTCGGGCTGCTGCCGGTGAGCGTGGACGAGGCGATGGATCCGGCCTCCACGGTCTACCGCCGGTGGACGCTGCACGGCACCAGCCACATGCTCGGCATCGACGTGCACGACTGCGCGAACGCCCGCAAGGAGACCTACCGCGACGGGCCGCTCGGCGAGGGTTACGTGCTGACGGTGGAGCCGGGCCTCTACTTCCAGCCGGAGGACGAGCTGGTTCCCGAGGAGCTGCGCGGCATCGGCGTCCGGATCGAGGACGACATCCTGGTCACCGTCGACGGCCCGGTGAACCTGTCGGCCGGCCTGCCTCGGGGTTCGGGCGAGGTGGAGACCTGGCTGGCCGAGCAGCGCGAGGCGGGGCCGCGCCTGCCCGGCTGAGCCCCTCGGGCCGCACGATCGTCCACTGCGGGCCCGCGCCGACTCCGTGACGCCCCGCGTCCGGCACCGGCGCCGGCCCGCCGCTTTTAGCCCGTTTATGCGTATTTTTTTCTGATAAGACCTTCTCGCGAGGATCCTTCTCTTACGGTGTCGATCAGGGGCTACAACCCGTTTGTAGCCGCTCGCTCCCCCTGGGGCGACGCGATCCGTTTGGGGAGAACCGAAAGGGCGGGAAGGCTCTCATGTCCAACGAGATAACGACTGCCGACGGCGGGGCCGCGACGGCGACCCCGCCGGCGAGCAGGAGACGGGCGCTGTGGATCGTCACCGGCGTGGCCGGGCTGACCGGCGTCGTCGGCCTGGCGGCGCTGGGCGGCCTGGCCGCCCGGGACGACCGGGCCGGCGGACCGGAGCGGGTGGCGGACAACCGGGCCGCCGCGCCGCACGACGCCGGCGGCGACGCCCACGAGGACGGCGGGCGGGGCGACCACGGCGAGGGCCGGGCGGGCCCCGGCCGGGGTGAGTGGGGTGGCGGGGAGGAGCACGACGGGGCCCGGGAGATCCCCTGCGACGACGACGCCCTGGTCGACGCGCTCGAACTGGCCAACCGCGGCCACGGCGGCACCCTGAAGCTCGCCGAGGACTGCACCTACGAAGTCGGCGTCAAGGACCGCACGGTCGGTGGCGCCCTGCCCGCCATCACGCAGGACGTCACCGTCGAGGGCAACGGCGCCACCATCAGGCGCGACGCCGAGGATGCCTTCCGGATCTTCCGCGTCGCCGGTGGCGGCCGTCTCACCCTCGACGACCTGACCGTCTCCGGCGGCAGCGCGTCCGAGGTCCGGCACCCCGTCCCGGCGGCGTCGGTCGCGCACGGCAGGCCGGGTGCGGGCGACGGCGGCGCGCTGCTGGTCGAGCGCGGCGGCAGCGCCCACCTGTCCAACGTCACGCTCACCGACAACAACGCCGAGCACAACGGCGGCGCGGTGGCCAACTACGGCCGGGTGTGGCTGCAGGAGAGCAAGGTCCTGCACAACCACGCCCAGGGCGACGGCGGCGGCATCTTCAACCGCGGCATCCTCAAGGTCGAGGACACCGCCGTCGACGACAACACCGCCGGCGGCAACGGCGGCGGCATCGCCAACGGCAACGGCCTCTCCGGCAAGCACGGCACCGACGCCACCGAACTGAAGAGCTACGTCCCGTCGGGCAAGCACGACGACGCCGGCACCGTCGAGATCATCGGTTCCGACCACGGCAAGGACGGCGGCAAGGACGGCGGCAAGTCCTCACTGTCGAACAACCACGCCGGGCGCAACGGCGGCGGGCTGTTCAGCAGCGGCGGCTACGTCACCGTCTCCTTCACCCACATCACCGGCAACACCGCCTGCGAGAACGGCGGCGGCAGCTACGCCGAGACCACCGACCTCGACCTCGACAAGCTCGTCGTCGCCGGCAACCACGCCGACGGCGACGGCGGCGGCCTGGTCGTCACCGGCGGCAAGCACTGGGGCTACCCCAACACCAAGCAATCAGCCAGCGCCACCATCGCCGACACCGTCATCGCCGACAACACCGCCAACCGCTTCGGCGGCGGCATCTACAACGGCGAATGGCTCGTCAAGATCGAAGACGGGTTCCTCACCCCGTCGGAGACCGAGGACGACAACGCCGCCCTCACCCTGCGCAACACCCTGGCCAAGGACAACACCGCCCTCAACGGCGGCGGCATCTTCAACAACAAGGCCACCATCACCCTGACCAAGACCCACGTCACCGAGAACACCGCCACCGACACCAGCAAACTGCACCGCGTCGCCGGCGGCGTCCTCAACCACGAAGGACACGTCACCCTCGACGACGAATCCCTCATCAGCAACAACGACCCCACCAACTGCGCCAACACCGTCGAGGACTGCTTCAACTGATTGCACCACCACATAGAGCCCGGGGTCCCTTCCCGCCGTCCGGCGGCGGGAAGGGACCCGCTCCGGGCGCGGTGTCCCCGGCCGGGGCATCCCGCCCCCGCTGCGACCACCGGCCCCACCCGCACCCTTATGCGGGTTTCTTTCGTATATTGGCACATGGCGAAGAAGGTTCTCATACGTTGTTGTTCAGCAGCTACAACCGATTTGTAGCGAAGGCCGCCTCGCCGTGGCGAAGCGACCTTGTCAGGTACAAGGAGAGGGCAGAGAGCTCCGATGTCCAACTACCTTCGCAATAACGATGACGCCACCACCCGCGAGACCGTTTCCCCGCTCCGGCGCCGCCGGCTCTGGCTCGCGACCGGCGTCGTGGGCCTGACCGGAGCGGTCAGCCTCGCCGGCGTCGCCTACGCGACCACCGGGGTCACCGGTCCGCACCGGCTCGCCGACGTGAAGTGGTCGACCACGCAGCAGCTCAGCGACGGCGACCACGGCGACGAGGCCACCGAGGACGAGCACGGCAAGGACGACTACCGCGCCGACGAGTACGGCAAGGACGGCAAGGACCGGGGCCATGAGGGCCGCGACCGGGGCGAGTGGGGCGAGTGGGGTGGCGAGGAGGACCACGGCACGGCCCGCGATATCCCCTGCGACGACAACGCCCTCGTCGACGCGCTCGAACTGGCCAACCGCGACCACGGCGGCACCCTGAAGCTCGCCGAGAAGTGCACCTACGAACTCGACGTCAAGGACCGCAAGGTCGGCGGCGCCCTGCCCGAGATCACGCAGGACGTCACCATCAAGGGCAACGGCTCCACCATCACGCGCGACGCGGAGGACACGTTCCGCATCTTCCGGGTCGCCGACGGGGGCCACCTCACCCTCAAGGACCTGACCGTCTCCGGCGGCAACGCGGCCGCGTTCAAGTACCCGGTCGCGCCGGCGGCGGCCCCCGCGGCGAACGGCGCCGCGACGCTGCGGGCCCCGGCCGCTCCGGCCCAGCCGGCGGTCGCCGCCCAGGCCGCCCCGGTCGCGGCGCAGGCCGCCCCGGCCCGGCCGGCGGTCGCCGCCCAGGCGGCTCCGGTCGCGGCACAGGCTGCCACGGCGGCGCAGGCCGCGACCACGGTCACGGTCACGGTTTCGGAGAACGGGGACGAGAAGGCCGGCGAGGGCGACGGCGGCGCGCTGCTGGTCGAGCGCGGCGGCAGCGCCCACCTGTCCAACGTCACGCTCACCGACAACAACGCCGAGCACAACGGCGGCGCGGTGGCCAACTACGGCCGGGTGTGGCTGCAGGAGAGCAAGGTCCTGCACAACCACGCCCAGGGCGACGGCGGCGGCATCTTCAACCGCGGCATCCTCAAGGTCGAGGACACCGCCGTCGACGACAACACCGCCGGCGGCAACGGCGGCGGCATCGCCAACGGCAACGGCCTCTCCGGCAAGCACGGCACCGACGCCACCGAACTGAAGAGCTACGTCCCGTCGGGCAAGCACGACGACGCCGGCACCGTCGAGATCATCGGTTCCGACCACGGCAAGGACGGCGGCAAGGACGGCGGCAAGTCCTCACTGTCGAACAACCACGCCGGGCGCAACGGCGGCGGGCTGTTCAGCAGCGGCGGCTACGTCACCGTCTCCTTCACCCACATCACCGGCAACACCGCCTGCGAGAACGGCGGCGGCAGCTACGCCGAGACCACCGACCTCGACCTCGACAAGCTCGTCGTCGCCGGCAACCACGCCGACGGCGACGGCGGCGGCCTGGTCGTCACCGGCGGCAAGCACTGGGGCTACCCCAACACCAAGCAATCAGCCAGCGCCACCATCGCCGACACCGTCATCGCCGACAACACCGCCAACCGCTTCGGCGGCGGCATCTACAACGGCGAATGGCTCGTCAAGATCGAAGACGGGTTCCTCACCCCGTCGGAGACCGAGGACGACAACGCCGCCCTCACCCTGCGCAACACCCTGGCCAAGGACAACACCGCCCTCAACGGCGGCGGCATCTTCAACAACAAGGCCACCATCACCCTGACCAAGACCCACGTCACCGAGAACACCGCCACCGACACCAGCAAACTGCACCGCGTCGCCGGCGGCGTCCTCAACCACGAAGGACACGTCACCCTCGACGACGAATCCCTCATCAGCAACAACGACCCCACCAACTGCGCCAACACCGTCGAGGACTGCTTCAACTGACCTGACGGACCCGGGGTACGGACCGGCCCCCCTGCCACGAGTGGCAGGGGGGCCGGTCCGCGTGCGGGATCAGCTCTGGACGAAGACCGCCACGCTGCGCGCCGGGACGGTGAAGGTTCCGCCCGCCCGGTCGAACGAGGCCGTCCGCAGCACCTCATCGGCCGAGTTCCGCAGCACCGGGTGCAGCGCCACGTCCGCCCCGCGCAGGCCGGCGACCGTCTGCTTCGCCGTCTCCGGGGTGGCGTTGAAGACGACGGTCACCGACTTCCACGTGCCGCCCAGCCCGCGGGCGTCCAGGGTCATGACGAGCACGCCCGGGGTCTCCTTCTCGCCGGACAGCGGGAACGCGACCCGCTTCTGCACCTGCTCGGCGGTCGGCAGCCCGAACACCGGCGACGACCGGCGGATGCGCAGCAGTTCCGCGTAGCGGGCGTCGGCCAGGTCGATCGCCGCGCAGCCCGGCACCAGCTTCGGATCGGCCAACAGCGGCTTCGCGTACGGCCACTTGTCCTTGTTGTCCTGCTCCGGCGGCAGGCCGGCGCCGAACCCGTTGCCCTGCGTGCAGTCCCAGCGGATCTGGTTGAACCAGTCACCGGAGTTGTACGAGTTGCGGTCCAGCGACTTCGACCGCAGCCGCTCCGAGCCGGCCGCGACGAATCCGGTGCCCTGCCCGAACGCGGTGGTCGACAGCGCGAGGACCTGCATCCGGGCCCGGTCCTGCGCCGAGGTGCCCGGCGGCAGCTTGTACGCCAGCGCGTCGTACAGGATCTCGTTGTCGTGCGCGTCGACGTAGGTGACCGCCTCGCCCGGCGCTGCCGTGTAGCCGGCCGGTGAGCCGTTGTAGTCGACCTGGGCGCCGGTGACCCGCTTGCCGGAGGTGTCGGTGAACCGGTAGTCGCGCAGGTTGCCGGTGAGCCCCACCTTGATCAGGTCGTGGGCGTGCAGCAGCCGGGCCTTCTGCTCGGCCGCCGAGCCGTTGACCTCGTCGCCGTTGGGGTCGGTGAAAAGGCCGGAGGCGAAGCCCTGCACCCGCGGGTTGGCGTCGAAGGGGCCGCCGCCACGCACCGCGTCGCGGAGCCGGTCGTTGAACGTGCCGATCCCGGTGCCGGCCATGTTGGCCTGGGTGGCCTGCACGAACCGGGCGTCGTTGGCGACCTCGCCGAAGTTCCAGCCCTCGCCGTACAGCATGATCTTCTTGCCGTCGACGCCGTCGCGGGCGAGCGTGAGCTTGTCCAGCGCGGCCCGCACGGCCAGGATGTTCGCCTTCGGGTGGTGGCCCATCAGGTCGAACCGGAACCCGTCCACCTTGTACGCCTTGGCCCAGGTGACCAGCGAGTCCACCACGAGCTTGCCCATCATGGCGTGCTCCGGGGCGGTGTTGGCGCAGCAGGTCGAGTTGGCGACCGTCCCGTCGTCGAGCAGCCGGTGGTAGTAGCCGGGCACCACCTGGTCGAGCACCGACTTTCCGTCGGTCCCCGCCGCCGAGGTGTGGTTGTAGACCACGTCCATGACCACCCGCAGACCGGCCTGGTTCACCCCGGCGACCATCTGCCGGAACTCGGTGGTGCGCTTCGCGCCGTTCGGGTCGACCGCGTAGCCGCCCTCCGGCACGGTGTAGTGCAGCGGGTCGTACCCCCAGTTGTAGCCGTCGGTGTCGGCGACCGCCGCGACGCACTTCTGCTGCTGGTCCGAGTCCGGCGGCAGCTTCGCCAGGTCACAGTCGGGCTGGGCCTGGTCGGCGCGCCGCTCCGGAATGGTGGCGAAGTCGAACGCCGGCAGCAGGTGCAGGTAGTTGACCCCGGCGTCGCCGAGCGCCCGCAGGTGCTTCATCCCGGCGGTGTTCGGGTCGGTGAAGGCGAGGTAGGTGCCCCGCTTCTCCGCCGGGACCGTGCTGTCGGCGATGGAGAAGTCGCGCACCGACAGTTCGGAGATCTGCGCCTTCGACGCCGGCGCCGCGGCCGGCTTGCGCAGCTTCGCCCAGCCGGCCGGCGCGAGCGCCGGGTCGCTCAGGTCGACGATCTGGCTGTGCGTCGAGTTCGGCGCGAGCGCCACCGAGTAGGGGTCGGTCACCGACGCGGTGACCACCTGCTGCGCCGCCGGCTGCCAGGCCTCGACCTGGTAGCGGTAGTAGCGGCCGGTCCACGCCCTGGTGCCGCGCACCGACCAGACGCCGGTGCGGTCGTTGCGGCTCATCGCCACCGTGCGCGGCTGCGCGGTGGGCGAGTCGAACAGTTGCAGCGACACCTTGCGCGCGGTCGGCGCCCAGACGGCCAGGGTGGGCACCCGGCCGGCGAACGTCGGGCCGAGCTTCGCCCGGGTGGCCGCCGCGTAGACGTCGTCGAGCACGCCGGGGATCTGCACGCCGGTCGCGGACAGCAGCGCGCCGTCGGCGTCCCGCTCGGTCACCACGAGTTGCCCGCGCAGCGCCGCCGGCACCTTGGCCAGATCGGCGCGGTCCAGCGAGAAGGCGTGCTGGGCCCAGAGCTGCGGGTACGCCTGCCGTTGCGCCTCGGTCAGCCCGTTGCGCTGGGCCCGCAGCGGCAGCGTGGTGTACGTGCCGGTCAGCTCGCCGTCGGCGACGCCGATCCCGCCGGCCGGGGCGGCGACGAGCGCGTACCGCTTGCCGTCGGTCGGTCCGGTGGCCCAGGCGACCGTGGACCTGTCGATCCACTGCGCCTTCTGCTTGGTGAGGTCGACGTCGGTGGCGGCGCCGGAGCTGGTCGCCGGCAGCAGCCGGCCCGCGACCCCGGCCAGCAGCCAGATCTCGTGCCCGACGCCGGTCAGGTCGAGCCGCTGGTCGTCCGGCTGATCCTTCTCGTCGCCGCGGTGGATGATGTAGCTCAGCCCGGTCGCGCCGGCCGCGAGGGGCACCCGGAACACCGCGCCGTAGGAGTCGATCTTCTCCGGCTTCAGCGGGGCGGCCCAGTCGGTCGGGTTGGCCGCGCCGTCCCACAGGTGCAGGCCCCACCCGTCGTAGTTGCCGTCGGCCTTGCGCCAGTGGATGACCGCGGTGCCCTGGTCGACGGCCGGGTCCGGCTCGCCGGTGGCGGCCTGCCGGGTCGGGTAGAGCGTCGCGTCGCCCTGCTTCACCCAGACCTCACCGGTCTGCGTCACGTCGATGGTGCGGTCGTTCGCCACGTCCTTGTTGCCGTCGGAGTCGACCACGAGGAAGCCGACGGACTTCGCGCCGGGCTTGAGCTTCACCCAGGCGAACCGGCCGTACGAGTCCTCGCCGGCGAACGGCTGCCCCTTCGGCCACTCGGTGGCGTACGCCGGGTCGATGTCGCCCCAGGCGTAGAGCCCCCAGTCGTCGTACCCGCCGGCCGGGCGCTGGTAGTGCACGACCGCCCAGTCCCGCGACGCGCCCTGCGCCGGGGTGCCGACCGTGCCGGTGGTGCGGGCGGTGGCGGTGCGGCCCCGGCCGTCGCGGACCACCGCCTTGTACTCGACAGTGGTGCCGCCGGCCAGGCCGGTCAGGTCGTGGTGCACCGTGTACGGGGCGCGGTCGGCCGTGCCCAGCAGCGTCCACTTCCCGCCGGGGACCCTCGCGGCGAACGTGACGGTGGCCAGCGGGTCGCCCTCGACCTGCGCGGTGATCGCGGTCCGGGTGGGCACCGGCGCGTCACCCGGCTCGGTGAGCGTGATGCGGGGGGCCGCGTCGGGCCGCGGGATCGCCCGGTCGGCCTTGAGCACCACTGCCGACATGGCCGGCACGGTGACGGTCAGCTTGCCGTCGGCGCCGGCCGTCGCGGTCGCGGCGTCGCCGTAGATGCCGGTGAAGCGGGTGCCGGCCGACCAGGTGTCCACTGTGACAGTCTGCGGGGTCGAGGCGTTGTTCACCGCCGCGAGGTGTTCCACCCGCTCGGTCTTCAGGATGCGGGAGAACGCGAACACACCCGGACCGTCGGCCGCGTACCGGGTGACCTGGACGCCGTCGCGCAGCGCCGGGTGCGCCGCGCGCAGCCTGCCCAACTCGGCGATGGTCCGGTAGAGCGGGTGGCGGGTGTCGTACTGGTCGGCGGCGTGGGTGCGGGTGGTGCCGATCAGGTCGTCGTCGAGGTAGTCCGCGGTGCGCGAGGCGAACATGTCCTGGCGGGCGTCCTTGTCCCCGCCGGGGCCGGTGAAGCCCTGCTCGTCGCCGGAGTAGACCACCGGCTGGCCGCGGGTGAGGAACATCAGCTGGTGGGCGAGTTGGTCGCGGCGAAGCTGGCTGGCGTCGTCGCCGCCGGCCGCGGCGATGAACGAGCCGATCCGGCCCATGTCGTGGTTGCCGAGGAACGTGGTCAGCCGGTTCGCGTCGGTGTCCCGGGCGGAGTAGAGGTCGTCCTTGGCGTACACGTCGGCGAGCGCCTTGGCCGAGCCGTCGGCGGCGGTGTAGCCGCGCGCCGCCTCCTGGAACGAGAAATCGAGCGTGGCGGGCAGGCCGCCCTGCCGCACGTAGGTCGACTCGATCGCCTGGTCGGCGCTGTAGACCTCGCCGAACATGAAGAAATCCTTCTTGCCGGCCTTCGCCGCGTAGGCGTCGATGCCCCGGGTGAACTGCGGCCAGAAGTCCAGGTTGGCGTGCTTGACCGTGTCGAGCCGGAAGCCGTCGACGCCGGCCTTGCCGATCCACTGCCCGTAGATGTCGGTCATGCCCCGGACCACCTCGGGCCGTTCGGTCCACAGGTCGTCGAGGCCGTAGAAGTCGCCGTACTCGCTGTTCTCCCCGGCGAACGTGGAGTCACCGCGGTTGTGGTACATGGTCGGGTCGTTGAGCCACGCCGGGACCTTGGCCTTCGCGTCGGCCGGGCTGGCGAACGTCGGGGTGTACGGGAACGACGTCGAGTTCACCGCCGGGAATCTGCGCGTGCCGTCGGCGTAGTTGCGGTCCTCGAACGCCCGCCCCTGCGCGTCGGTGTAGGGCGCGGTCTTCTTGTCGATGTAGCCGTACTTGTCCTCCGCGTAGCGGATGATGTCGGCCGTGTGGTTGACGATGATGTCGAGATAGACCTTGATGCCGCGCCGATGGGCCAGGTCCACCAGCTTCTTCAGCTCGGCGTTGCTGCCGAAGTGCGGGTCGACCTGGGTGAAGTCGGTGATCCAGTAGCCGTGGTAGCCGGCCGAGACGTCAGCGCCGGTGCCCTGCACCGGACGGTTCTTGAAGATCGGGGCGAGCCAGATGGCGGTGGTGCCCATGCCCTGGATGTAGTCCATCTTGTCGATGACGCCCTTGAGGTCACCGCCGTGGTAAAAGCCCTTGTCCGTCGGGTCGAGGCCGGTGGCGAGCCGGTCGCCGCGCAGGCCGCCGGTGTCGTTGCGCTTGTCGCCGTTGGCGAAGCGGTCCGGCAGCACGAAGTAGAACTGCTCCGCCTTCGCGGTGTTGGTGCCGGCCCTGAGCAGCGCCTCGGCGGACGGTTCCCGGCCCCACTGGGGGGCGTTGCCGGCGGCCAGGACGTCGGGGGTGGCGGCGCGCCCGGCGCTGGCGGCGCCCAGGTGGTGCAGGGCCGTCGGCACGCCGACGAGGGTGAGGACGAGGGAGGAGACCAGGGCGAGCAACGCCTTGGGGGATATCGGCGTCGGTTTCATCGACGGCCTTTCTCTGGTCGCTGATTCGCCCGCACGCTAGCTCTTGCCGAAACATTCTGCAATACCTTGCAAACCGCGTCGCAACACGGCAGTCATCTTGCAAAGCCTGGTGCCGGCATTCCGGCCGCCGGGGCGAGCGCGGCTCAGCCGCCGGTGCAGGTCGCGCCGTCGACCGTGCAGGCGTCCGGTCGGGTGGTGCCGGTCTGCTCGAAGTGGAAACGCATCGGCACCGACGCGCCCGCGGCCAGGTCGACGCCGCTGCGGTAGGTGAAGACCCGGCCGTCGAAGCCGAACGGACCCTGTTCGGCGCCCTCCACCCAGGCGGTGACCAGCCGCCCGCGCGGAAAGGTCAGCCGCACCGTCCAGCCCCGCGCCGAGCTTCCGGCGTTGACCAGCAGCACCTCGCCGATGAAGCCACCGTCGAACGTGCTGACCACCGCGTACCGCCCGGTCACCGCCGACGCCGGGGTCGGCGGTGGCGGGGCCGGCCGGACGTCGCCGCGCGGGCCGCCGGTCGACGTGGCCGGCGTCGGCCGGGCGGGCAGCACGGGCGACCGGGGGGACAGCCCGGGCGTCACCGGACGCGCCGCCGAGCCCGGCACCTCACCGGTCGGCGCGGGCGTGGTGGCCGGCACGACCGGCAGACCCGGCAACGACATCGCCGGATCCGTCAGCCCTTGCGCCGGGAACGTCCGCCGCTCCCGCACCGCGCCGAGCGCCACCACCAGCAGCACCACCATCACCACCACGCCGGCGGCGACGAGGATCCACGGCGACGAGGTGACGGCGGACCCGGGCGACGGGACGGCACGACGCGAGCGGGACATGTTCCTCCTGTCGGCGGGCAGGGACGCCCGGCTGCCCTCCCGGCCTCGGCGGACTGCGCCAGCCTAGCCAGCAACGCCGCGTGCGGCGAGCGATCCGCGCGGAGCTGACCGGAGACTCAACGAACTGATAAGTTGCACGCCGATCGATGACCACAGTGGCTCGGCAAGCGGCAGGACGGGTGGCCAATGACGGAGTGGCAGGGCAACATCCGGCGTGCGTCCACAGCGGACCACGCCCTCGTGACCGGGATCCTCGCCGAGGCGTTCATGCGGGACCCGGTGAGTGGCTGGATCTTCCCGGCGGACGACCACCGGGCGCGGGTCCACCACGCCTTCTTCGCCCCGTTCGTCGCGCTGGCGCTGCGGACCGGCGAGGTCCACGTGGCCGGTGACGGCCTGGGTGCCACGCTCTGGCTCCCGGTCGGCGGCGACCACGACGACGCGGACGACGGCGAGTTCGCCGAACTGGAGGCCGTGATCGGGCCGGAGGCGGCGAAGCGCTTCGCCATGCTCGACGAGCTGATGACCGCGAACCACCCGGGCGAGCCGCACTGGTACCTGCCGTTCATCGGTGTGCATCCGGACCACCACGGCACGGGCGTCGGCTCGGCGCTGCTGCGCGACAAGCTGACCGAATTGGATCAGTCTGGCGCGGCCGGCTACCTGGAGGCCAGCACGCCGCGCAACGCCGCGCTGTACGAGCGGCTCGGCTTCCGGCGCCGGCCGGTCACGCTGGATCTGCCGGACGGGCCCAGCCTCTACCCGATGTGGCGCGAACCCGCCTGAACGGCGTCCGTCCCGCCCCGGCCCCGCCGGGGCGGGACGTCACCGGCGTACCGTCGTGGTGCTGACGTCGAGCGCGCCCACCACCGCCGCGAGCAGCCCGTCGAGCTGTGCCGGCAGGAACCGGCGGCAGTCCCGCATCCGGCCGCCGACCTGCGGGTCGAAGATGTGCGCGGCGAGCCCGACCGCCTCGGCGAGACTCGCCAGCAGCAGCGTCCCCGGGTCCAGCTCGGCCGGGGACGAGTGCATCAGCATGGCGGTCAACCGCACCCGCGGTGACGCCGCCTGGTTCGGGTCGGTGGCCGGCCAGCGCACCTGCCGGCCGATCAGCTTGCCCTGCTCCCGGCGCAGCACGCCGGCGGTGACCAGCCGGGTGCCGACCCGCTCGTTGATGTTCAACTGGGTCCGCAGGTAGCGGATCCACAGCCGGGCCGGATGCGCGCCCTCGCGGCGCAGGATCTCGGTGATCAGCAGGTCGGTCAGCGGCTCCTGCCACAACCGCGGGTCGACCGCGGCGATGCCGCCGCCGTCGAGGGCGATCCGGCCCTCGAACATCAACTCGGCGAGCGCGGCGCCGGCCAGCCCGCACTCCAGCCGGTCGACGGCGACGTGCGGCTTGCCGCTGAACTCGTCGTGTCCGATGAGGAACAGCGCATCGGCGAGCCGGTACGTGGCTTGTGCCCCGGGGTAGGTCATGGTCCATCCTCGAACGGTGGCCGTGATCGTCGACACGGGACGGTACGGCATGACCACGCACAGCTCAATTCCGGTCGAGCGTGCGCACCCCAATCGATATCGAAGTGGGGTTGTGACGATCAGTGATCACCAATACCCTGCATCAGGCTGTTCCGAAGTAGACATCTCACACCCCTTCCCCCTCCCCTGGAGAAGCCTTGTCCTCCGATCCGTTCTTCTCCGACGGTGGGCTGCGCCGTGGCCGTCTCGGCACCGCCCATCTCGTCTTCTTCACCGTCGCCGCGTCGGCCCCGCTGACCGTTCTCGGCGGCGGCGTCACCACCATGTACGCCGTCAGCGGCAACGTCGGCGCAGCGCTGGGCTACGTGCTGCTCGCGGCCGTCCTCGCCGTCTTCGCCACCGGCTACGCCGCGATGAGCCGGTACGTCGCGAACGCCGGCGCGTTCTACGCGTACATCGCCAACGGCCTCGGCCGGGCCGGCGGGGTGGCCGGCTCGGCGGTCGCGCTGGCCGCCTACAACGCGATCCAGATCGGCCTCTACGGGCTGTTCGGCGCGGTCATGAAGGACTTCATGGCCGCGAAGGCCGGGCTCACCCTCGACTGGTGGGTCTGGGCGCTGCTGGCCTGGGTGTTCATCGGCGTGCTCGGCGTGCTGCGCATCGACCTGAACGCCAGCGTGCTCGCGGTGCTGCTGGTCCTCGAGTGCGTGGCAGTGCTGATCTTCGACCTGGTCGCGTTCGCCCACCCGGCCGGCGGCAGCGTCACCACCGCCGGCATCGACCCCGGCCACCTGTTCGGCGCCGGGTTCGGCGCGGTGCTCGCGTTCACCATCGCCTCGTTCACCGGCTTCGAGAGCGGCGCGATCTACAGCGAGGAGGTCAAGGACCCGCGGCGCACCGTGGCCCGGGCCACCTACATCGCGGTCGCGTTCACCGGTCTGTTCTACGCCTTCTCCGCCTGGGCCCTCACCGTGCTGACCGGGCCGGAGAACGCGCAGCAGGCCAGCATCGAGGCCGGCCCGGGCGTCATCTTCGGCGCCCTCGAACAATACTCCGGCGTGGTCGTCGCGGACATCGCGAACGTCCTGTTCATCACCAGCGTGCTGGCCGCCCTGCTGTCGTTCCACAACGGCGTCGCCCGCTACCTGTTCGCGCTCGGCCGGGAGAACGTCCTGCCCCGCTTCCTCGGCGCGACGTCCAGCCGCAGCGGCGCCCCGGTCGCCGGGTCCGTGATGCAGAGCATCCTGGCCGTGGTGGTCTTCGTGGCGTTCGCGATGACCGGCCGCGACCCGGTCATCGACCTGTTCACCTGGCTGTCCGGCTCGGCCGCGGTCGGCGTGGTGCTGCTCATGACGCTCACCTCGGCCGCCGTCGTCGGCTTCTTCCGGGGCCGCGGTGGCCCGGAGTCGGCCTGGCAGCGGGCGATCGCCCCGGCGCTCGGCACCGTCCTGCTCACCGCCGTGCTGCTGGTGCTGCTGTTCAACTTTGACGCGCTGCTCGCGCCGGACACCGCGGGCTACCTGAAGTGGCTGCTCCCGGCGATCCCGGTGGTGGCCGGTGTGCTCGGCCTGATCTGGGGTGGAGTGCTGCGGACCAGCCGGCCGGACACCTACCGCCGGATCGGCCAGCTCGACGAGGAGGGCCTGCACGAGCCGGGCCTGCATTCAGCCCCCGAGACCGACCGCTGGGCCGCCAGCCACCGCTGAGAAGTAAGGCGGGGCCCCTTCTTAACGCATCCGGTAGAGGAGGGGCCCCCGCTCGACACCCCGCTCGGCGGGTCAGGCGGTGCGGATGACGGTGCAGATCACCGGGCCCTCGTCGGTGGTCCGCAGCAGGTAGCGGTAGCGCTCGCCGGGCACCGCGCGGCCCCGGCTGTCCAGGAACTCCCACCGCACCGCCACCTCGGTGAGCAGCGCGGAGACCTGCTGCACGTCCTCGATCTGCGCGTTCGCGGCGATCAGCTCCCGCTCCTGGTAGTCGGGCGCGGCCCCGACGAAGCTGAGCGCCACCGCCGCCGGCGAGGTGAACGAGAAGCTGTAGGTGTCGGCGACCACGAGCCCGGGCAGGGCGTAGCAGCCCGCGATGGCCGGCACGTCGGCGCTGGTCAGCGCCACGCCGTAGCGGTCGAAGAAGTCGGAGAGCGTGTCGAGGTCGGTGGAAGCCGTCACGAGGGCTTCCATTACCGGCCCGTCGTCCCGGCAAACCTGGTCAGCGGGGCGGGATGCGGACCTCGATCTCCGCACCGAGCTGGGCGCCGCCGGTCAGCGCCAGGTCGTCGCCGCTCCAGAACCGCCCGGGGTCGTACCAGTTGGGCCGCCGCCCCGCCGGCAGCAGCCCCATCGCCTCGTAGGTCACCGCCACCACCTCGGCGCAGTACGCCGTCTCCAACGCCCGGTCACGCACCTGGCTTCCACCGTCGGGCCTGCTGGCGGGGCCCGGCGCGCGACCGTCGTCCGAGCCGCGACCCGCGTCCGGGCGGTCACCGGTGTCCGAGGTGGACCGGCGCCAGCGCGGATGCGGCACCCGACCTCGGGCCCAACGCCAGGCGAGCTGCGCGGTGGACGGGAACGGCGTGCCGTCGAGACGCGCCACGGTACGCAGCACCGCCTCCTCCATGGCCCCGTCGGCGGGCGGTTCGAGCTGACGTAGCCAGCCGCGCTGGCCGTACCGGTTGGCCCACACGCAGACCGCGTCGCGCAGGTCGTGCAACTGCACGCCGCGCTGGCGGGTGCCGGTCCACATGTCCGGCAGCGAGCGCCCCAGCGCGGCGTGCCACATCAGCGGGGGCATGTCGTCCAGGACCACGGCCATGCCCACGTGGTTGACCGGGCTGTTGGTGGTGAACTGGATGGCGCGGTCGGGCACGCTGCGCCCCCGGAACACCCACAGGTCGCCGGTGCGGGTCAGCTCCACTGCCTCGTCCAGGCTGATGCTCATGGAGGACTACCCTAAGCCGATGCGGCAACGGATGCGGTGGTGGAAGCTGCTCGGCCTGGCCGGTCTGGCCGGCGTGGCGGCGACGGGCGTGGTCGTGGCCCGGGCGGAACGGCAACGTCGGGCCTACACCCCGGAGGAGATCCGGGACCGGCTGCGCGAGCGGCACGCCAGGGCGTCGTCCTCCTGATCGGTCGGTGTCACCGGGGCGGCGCGCGGCGGCGCGCTGCTCTAGCATCGGCCCGATGGGAAATAGTTTCTGGGAGACACAGTTTGTTCTCGATCCGCCGCCCGCGCCGGTGCGGCGGCACGGCGACGTCGACCTGCACCTGCCCGGCGGCGACGGCCGCCACGCCGCGGTCGTGGTGGTGCACGGCGTCCCCGGCCCCCCGAACGCGCCCGACGCGCGGGACTGGCCGCTCTACCGGGGCTACGGCGCCCTGCTCGCCGAACGCGGCGTGGTGGCCGCGATCCCCCGACTGTCCGTGGCGAGCCCCGACGACCTGACCACGGTCGCCGCCCGCGTCGCCGGCACGGCCGACCTGCTCCGCGCCGACCCCCGCGTCGACCCCGACCGGTTGGCGCTCTGGTTCTTCTCCGGCGCCGGCCTGCTGCTCGGTGACTGGCTCCGCGACCCGCCCGGCTGGCTGCGGGGCCTCGCGGCGACGTACCCACTGCTGGCGCCCCTGGCCGACTGGCCACCGATCGATCCGCGCTTCCATCCCCTCGCCGCCCTCGACGCCACCGGTCACCGGGGCACCGTCCCGGGCTCACCCGACCCCGTCGGGGATCGGGCTGCCGCGACGGCCGCACCGACCGCCCCCACCGGCACCGGCCCCGCCGACATCCCGGCGGGCGCGGTCCGGGCGGTGCCGCTGGTGCTGACCCGGGTCGGGCGGGATCGACCCGAGGTGGCATCCGGCATCGACGCGTTCCTGGTGGCCGCCGCCCGACGCGCCACGCCCGTGCAGGTCTTCGACGTGCCGAGCGGGCAGCACGGATTCGACGCCCTGGACCACACCGAGGAGTCGCGCGCCGCCGTACGCGCCGCCCGCGACGCGCTGCTCGACCTGCTCACCGCTCGCTGACCCGTAAACCCGGTGCGCCGAAGCGGTGGCCCCCGGCGTTCTCGCCAGTCGGGAGTTGTTGCCCGCCTGCCGGGACGACGCGCGATCCGGGGTGGCCGCGGCCGGGGTGGGCTGGCTACGCCGACGTCCACCACCGAGGCGCCGGCCGGGCGAATGCGCGGCATGTCGGGTTTGTCGGCTTCGGGCGCGGCGGGGCGTGGTGGGGGTCACCGGCGCGACGGAATCGGTGCCCGGGGCGGGGCGTTATACCTGGCAGACCGCGTGGAGCCCGGCCCCCTCGGGCCGCCGGCAG
>NZ_JBFAGS010000029.1:0-47497 GCF_040653835.1 Micromonospora sp. NPDC050980
TTCGTGAACCCACGGACTCAGATAGCCTCATAGCTGCGTACCTCCCTTCAGTTCCGGCGTAATGACACTTCGGAATTCGTGAACTCACGGACCTTTTGTCAGAACGTGTCGACGGCGCTGACCGCCGGGTAGAGCAGGAACAGCATGTAGGCGGCGGCCAGGAGCATGACCGGCATCGACATGCGCTCGGTCGCGGCGTTGGCGCGGGCTTCCAGGGCGGCGGCCTGGTGAGCGCGCAGGGTGGCGGCGCGGATGGTCAGAGAGTCACGGATGCGGGCGCCTTCGGATCCGGCGAGGCTCATAGTCGCGGCCAGCTCCTGCAACTCGATGACGCCGGTGTCCTCGCCGAGCTGCCCGAGGGCCTGCCACGGGGCGACCCGTAGCAGCCGAGCCGTGTCGACCGCTCGCTGTATCCGCTGCGCGGCCCAGCCACGACTGTCGGCGCAGGCGTCGTCGAGGGCCTGTTCGAGGCCGGCGCCACCAGCGAGGGAGATCACCACGAGATCGAGGACGGCGGACAGGGCGTAGCGCAGCTCGTCGCGGCGCCGACCAGCTTCGGCGTGCACGGTGGACTCGGCCAGCCACCAGCCGCCCGCCGCGCCGGCCAGGGACGCCCACACCGGCATGCCAGAGGCGAAGCTGACCCCACCGGCGGCGAGCACAGCCATGGCTACCGGCGGCAAAATCAGGCCGGCGATGACGGCGAGGGTCTGGTCGGCCAGGTGCAGCGCGACCGGGCGGTCGAGCACGGCCAGGTCGGCGCGCATGCGCCGGCGGGGCAGGCCGAGGGCGCGCAGCGGCGCGGCCAGCAGACGGGCCCGGGCCGGCGTCGCCTCCTGCCGTGCCGCCGGTGAGCGGCGCAGTGCTTGCAGAGCCTGGCTAAGGCTGGGCCGGGCCGGCAGAAGGCCGGTGGCGATGAGGAGCAGGCCGAGCCCGGCGGCGATCCCACAGGCCAGCACGACGCTCATGACCCCTGCCTCCCATCGGCCAGGACCCTCGGCGGCTGCGGAAGGCGGGAGGCGCGGGCCAGCCACCAGAAGCCCGCGGCGAACACCGCCCCGACGACGAGGAGCACCAGCTGCCCAGTGACGCTGCGGTAGGGGGCGAGAAACCCGCGGTTGAGCACGATCAGCCCGGCGACCATCGCCACCGCGGTGCCGGTGATCACCCTGGCGGCGGTGCGCGTCGCGGCCCGCTTCGTCGCCACCCGCATCCGAATCCCGGCCAGCTCACGGGCCGTGATGGCGAGGCTGGACAAACACTGTGACAGTTGGCCGCCGTGATAGCCGGCGGCCTGCGTCAGCGCCCGCACGACCAGGTCGGCGGTCGGGTCGGCGAGGTCGGCGGCGAACACCCGCAGCGCGTCGGGCAGGCGGTTTCCGCCCCGCACAGCCGCGGCCAGGGCCTGGACTTGGGGGCGGATCGACTGAGGGGTGACCGGCGCGGTGGCGGTGATGGCCTGCTCCAGCCCGGCCGCAGACGACAGGGTGTCGCGTAGTAGTTCCGCCCAGGTGGCGACCGCCTCGATGCGGGCGACCGCGCGCTGGTGTTCACGGTCGGGGCCGAGCACGCGGGGCAGCGCCCACACGGCGGCGGCGGCCAGCAGCGCCGCCACCGGCCAGCGGGTCACCGCCGCCGCCGCGACCCCGCCGCCGGCGGCGGCCAGCAGCCGGGTGCGCTCAGCGCTCGTCCACGCACGTCGCCGTCGACCTGCAGGGGCGCCGGGTGGGCGTCGGCGCAGCCCGTCGGCGACCAGAACGAGGCCGGCGGCGCAGCCGAGGCCCAAAACGAGCGGCAGCAGGGTCATCGTCACCACCGGTCCCGGGCGAGCGCACCCGCGTCGAGACCGGCCGCGGTGAGCTCTTCGAAGGTGTCCGTGCGCATCGGCGCGGCCAGGACCGCGCGGCGGTCGTGACCGGGGCGGTAGATCTCGTTGGAGGGCACCTGGGTGCCGTCGGTCTCCAGGACCTGCCGGATGGAGGACAGGACGCGAGTGCCGTCGGTGGCGACGTCGAGGTGCACGACGAAGTCGACGGCCTGGCCGATGAGCACGTTCGCGGCGTCGAAGGTCAGCTTCTCCGGAGCCTGCATGACATACATCGCGAGCCGGGTCAGTGCCTGCTTGCTGGAGGAGGCGTGCAAGGTGCACATGCTGCCGTCGTTTCCTTGGCTCATAGCCAAGAGCATGGGTACGGCCTCAGCGCCGCGGGACTCCCCGACGATGACCCGGTCGGGGCGCATCCGCAGCCCCCACTTGACCATGGTGGCCATGTCGATTCCGCCGACGCCCTCAAGGTTCGGTTCGCGCTGCTGCAGCGCCGTGCAGTTGGGGTGCGCGTGGGTGTTCTCGTCGAGGCCGAGTTCGAAGGCGTCCTCGACGGTGACGATCCGCTCGTGCGGGTCAATGGCCCCGGCGGCGGCGCGCAGCAGGGTGGTCTTACCGGCGCCGGTGCCGCCGCAGATCACCACGTTCTTGCGCGCCCGCACCATGGCTTCGATCAGTGCGCGCAGCCCGGCGGTGAGTTCTCGACGGCGCACGAGGTCGTCGAGGGTGACCTGGTGCAGCACGTTGCGGCGGATCGACACGCTGGGCCGCTTGGCTACGGCCATCACGGCGAACAGCCGCTGCCCGCCCGGCAGCCGCAGCGACAGGCCCGGGGAGCCGCGGTCGAAGCGGCGCTCCTCCTGGCCGCTGCGCGCCGCCGCGACCCGCACCAGGTCGATGAGGGCCTCATCCGACGCGGCGATCGGCGGCACCCGCAGCATCTGTCCGCCAGTGGTGCGGACCCACACGTTGTCGCAGCCGTTGGCGAAGACGTCCTCCACCAGGGGGTCGTCGATGAGCCGCTGCAGCCCTGCCAGGCCGGTGAAGCTGTCACGCAGGGCCCGCGCCAGCGCCGCCTCGGCTTGCGGACTCGGCGGCTGCCGGCCCGCGCTGATGACTTCGCGCGCGTGCGTGAGTAGTTCCTCGGCGATGTAGCCGGCGATGACCGCTTGACGCTGGGCGTCGGGCAACTGCCCGCCGTGATCGGTGAGCCGGTCACTGACCCGAGCGCGTAACTGCGCCACCAGCTCCGGCGCCACTATGCCGCTGGGGCCGCCGCTGGCGGGCGCGGTCATCGGACAACCTCAAGAGGCGCGCGGACCTGCTGCGGCTGCGACTGAGTCGCGAGGGTCGCGGCCAGACCACGCAGCGCCTGCGCCAGACGCGTGCGCGTCCATGCCGGCCCGCTCAACCGGCCCGACAGCACAGCCGCGCCCCACCGGTCGGTGGGCAGGTGCGCCCACACCGGCACGCCGAGACGCCCGCTGATCTCCTGCGGCTCGTAGGCGCACTTGCCGACGACCGCCACGCCCACCTGCGACGTGCGCGCGTCGGTGCGCAGGGCCGCCAGCCGGGTGTCGAGGTGGTCGAGGTGCTCGGTCTCACCGGCCGTCACGAGCACCAACGCGTCGACCCGGCTCACCATGGCCTGGGCGGGGCTGCCGGGGTAGAGACGTCCGGCATCGGCGATCACCACCGGCGCCAACCCTGCGAGGGTTTCCGGCTGACCGGCGAGCACCGACACCGCCCCCGCGGCGGTCTCGGCCGCACCCGCCCCCACAACCGCGTGCACCCCTAAAGGCAGCGCTTGCACGAACTGCGCCGGCCCGACCGCCGGTAGACCATGACGGGCCGCCGCCGCCAACGCGGCCAAGCCCGGCTCCTGCGGCACCGAGAACCGCGCCGCGAGCACCCCGCCACACGGGTCGACTTCCACGAGCAGGCCAGGCCTGTTCGGCCACAACGCGGACAAACCCACCGCGGCCGTCGACACGCCTGGAGCGCCGGACACCGACGCGAGCATCACCAACATCACGCAGACCCTTCCCGTCCGTCTCTCACTGCCCTGGCCCGAGCTGCACCAGCGCCACATCTCCCGCCGCCGAGGCAACGGCCTCGGCCTCCTGCGTCGCCAGCAGCAGCGTCACCACCTGCGCGCCGGCCTGATCCGCGCCGGCAATCGACACCACGCTGGCGACCGCCCGCCGCCTCCCCGCCGCCTGCCCGGCTGGCGGGGACCCGGCGGCCTGCTCGGCGCCAGCTGCCGGCGCCGCGAGAACCACGACCCGCGCCCCCGCGGCCAAGCCGGCGGGAGCGCGTCCGACCTTGACCGCGACCGCGATCACCGCCTGCCCGAGCGGCGGCCACACCGGGGGCCCCACCTGCGACGACACCACCAGACTGTCGACGGCCAGCGGCACCGCCGCCGTTCGCCCGACCACCTCGTCGCGCCGATCGGCGCTGACCAGGGCTAGGCGCGACGGATTCGCCACCCGCACCACTCGCACGTCCGTATCGCCGATCACCGCACCGGCAGGCACCGGCCGCGTCACCGCCAGAAACCGCTCCTCGGCGTGGCGACGCGCGTCCACTTGCAGGAACGTCACCACCGTCGCGAGCACCAGCAGCACCCCAGCGGCCACACGCCGTCCACTGCGCCTGCCCGTCCGTCGCGCCGGGGCGCCTGGCACGGCTGTGCTCGTCGGCGGGCGATCCGTCGTGACACTCACCGCGCGCTGCCGATGATCGCCTGCGACTGCGCGACCCGCACCGCTGCCGTCGATGTCGTCGTCAGCGGCGCGAGCGTGCCTCCGCCGCCCGGACCGGACCACGTCACCGACCACGTCACCGTCGCCCGCAGTCGAAACGCCTCATTGGGTGCGGCAGCCGAGGAGCGGATATAGGTGTGCCCGCACGGTGAGGCCGCCCGCGGGTCCGTGCCAGGCTTCCACGGCCTGCCCGGACCGTTGCACGTCAGATCAGCAGTTGCGTCATCGAAGGACCACCGAACGGTGGTGGGGATCGCTGTCGCGGTCACCGTCACCCCGGGCACCGACGCCGAGGCCGACCGGGTGCCCCACGACCCCGGATTCACCCACAACCACACCGGTACCCGCACCAGCACGAACGGCGCCGCGTCAGGGTTCGTCCGGATCCCCGGCGCGGGCAGACGCAGCTGCGACCTCGCCGACTGCGCTAACGCGGCCAGGTCCACCCCAGGGGCTTGGTCGAGCCACACCGGGGTGCCTTGCGAACCGATGCCGTTGCTCAGGCAGGTCCGCGCATACCAGCCGCCCTGGGGGCCCTTGCCCTCGGGCGCGGGGCGGTTACCGTCCACGGGAGCCCAGTAGCAGGTGCCGCTTGCACCGGTGGAACCGTCTTCGGCGTCGCCGCTGCCCGACCCACCCGACGCCTCACTCGGGTTGCCGGGGCTCTCGGCGGTGAGGTCGCAACCCGGCATAGACGGGTTCTGCGCGCAGTCGACATGGCCGATGCCATCGTCAGCCGCGGCGGCGCTCGCGCTGGCAGTCACGGCGGTGGCGGCGAGCAGCGTCACCAGGGCTGCGCGCAGCGCACACCTCAACATGTGCCCACCGCCTGCGCGCCGAAGCTGGACACCTTCCACACTGTGCCATCGCGGATCACCGTCGCCCGCACGGCGCGGTTACCGCCCGGGGTGTCGTCGACCAATGCGCCGGTCGCCGCCTTGTAGGTCAGGAAGCGGGTGGTGTCCAGGCAGTCCTGTACGGCGATGCTCGCCGGGGCCGCTGACGGTGAGGCGCTGACGACCTGCGGCGCCGAGGTGTAGTCACCCTTGATGACCTCCCCGTCCGCGCGCAGCTTCGTCAGCCCGGACGTCAACGCCGACAGCGCGTCGCCCGTGGCGTAGCGGGCCAGTTCCGGTTCCTGCGGGTTGGCGGTAAGGCCGGCTATGGCGTACGCCCGCCACATCCCGCGGTAGGCGGTCAACGCCGCGTCGCCGTCGTTCGCGCTCGCGGTTACCCGCGTCTCGGACTGAGACGGCATCCGGGTCTCGGCCGGGTCGTCGTCCGCCGTGTCGCTGTCGCAGGCGCTCACAGCCGCGGCCAGGCAGAGGCCGAGGGACAGCCCGACGAGCCGAAGCCCGTGGCCCCAGGGCCTAGCACCCCGGTGGCGGCCAGTGGTGATCTGTGTCGTCATGCGTGATCTCGTCTCCTCGAATCGGCGAGACGACCGGTCTCGCGGTCCTGGGCATCGCGTGTTAGCTGAACTGGCGTCGCCTCGGCCGACTCGGGCCTGTCGTAAGCAAGGTCGGCAGGGACCCGCACCCCCGCTCCCCGCAGGAGAAGAGCGGACGAATCAGCAGCAGAACTATGGTTCGCCAGGGGCGAACCACAGTTGGAGCTTCAGAGGTGAGCTAAACACACGCCCACAACACTCGTCAACCACAGTTCGCGGTCGACCAACTATGGTTAGGAGGTGCGGTTGCGTCGGTTGGCATCGCGCTCGAGGCGAAACTGGGCACCGCCACCGGTGGTGACAGGACCTCTGTGTCGGCATTGTCCCGCTCGGACGATCGGCAGGGCGGGCATCGGAAGGGTCGCTGCCAACTTCTCTTCAGCTCTTGGTCTGGGTACGAGGGAGTCGGGCGATGACCTGGGTGTGGTGGTTGTGCACGGCGGCAACAGGGGCAGTCTTGCCGGCGGTATGTGCCTGCATTGTGGACGGGTTACGACCGTCTTTCGATAGCGACCGAAGCCTTCGGAGGTGGCGCCGCGCTCCGGCTTCCATTCGGTGGTGGCCATGGCGTCTGGCAGCGGTGTGCGGCAGTGGTCTCGGTATGGCCGCCGCCTCGACCGGCATCGCTGAGCTGGTGGCTGGACGATCGGGCGGACCACTACTGGTCGGGGTATGGCTGATCGTGCTGTACGCCGGAGTACTGCTCGCCGGCGTTGACGTTGAGACGCGCAGGCTCCCCACACCCATCATTGGGGCCGCGTCGATCGCGGTGGCGACAGCGCTGTGCGTGCACACGCTGGTCACCGACCAGACCCGCACTCTGCTCACTGCGCTGCTGGCCGCGGGCACGCTGGGCGGCGGCTACCTTCTGATGACCGCCCTGGGGATCACCGCAGTCGGCATGGGCGATGTCCGGCTCGCGGCTCTGCTCGGCGCGGCACTGGGAGCCCTCGGTTGGCCCGCGGTGCTGTGGGGAGCTCTACTACCCTATGTTCTGGCCGCGCCAGAGGCCCTGACCCGCCTCGCGGTGGGCAAGCCGGACCTCGCCTTCGGCCCCTACCTGATCGCCGGCGGGGTCCTTGCGGTCGTCGTTGCCGGTCACTGATCTCAGCAACGGTCGCAAGCCGCATCCGCCGGCTGCGCGACAGGGGCCCTAGTCATCAGGACCGCTCCCGCCACGGCCGTGGGATCTGCATCCTTCCGTGGGACACCGCCGAGGCCGCCGGGGAGGAATCCCGTGGAAGGATCCGCCAGCCGGATCGTATCGTCGACGCAGGTACCCGATCGGTGCCGCGACGAGGGAGGTGACGCACGGATGAAGCCTTGTCCTAGATGCGGCGCGACTGGCTCAATCGCGATCGAGCCGATCCTGGCCAGCAGGCCCGCCGGCACCTATTCCATCGCCGGAGTCCAGACCAAGATCGCGGCAGAGCAGAAATGGGCTCTGACGTGCGCGGCCTGCCACCTGCGGATCGTCGGGCATCTGGAGAACGCCAGCTACGACGAGGACCAGCTGTCGTTCACCGACGGGCACTTCGTCGCCGACGGACCGCCCGACCTCACCTAAACAGGCTCCCGGCCCGCCGGGGCGGCGGCCGGCGGCGACCTACTCGATGACCCGACAAGCTGCCCCGCTGGCGCACGTCGATGAAGGCGGTCGAGCGCGGTGCGTCGGTCCGGTGAAGTGCAGGCAGCTACTCGCTGTGCACGTCGCTGTGCAGTGTGTGTCGCCTGGTGAGCGGCGGAGGACGCCAACACCTTGTAGCCACGGGCGCGGCGCGGTGGTCAGGGTTGATAGTCGTCGTGAACGGTGACCCGGGATAGCTCGTAGCCATCGGCGGTGCGCCAGTAGTGCATGCGGCGGGCGGAGGCGGTGCCGCGCTGCAGGGCGACGCGCCAGCAGGTCGCACCGTCGGCGCGGGTGTGGTAGTTGCTTCCATTGCTGCCTGCGCGAAGTTGGTGCAGGTCCCGGCCCGCGAGGTGTGGCGCCTGGCCGGTGAGGACCTCGACGACGACGGACACGACCTTCACGCGGCTGATGCCCTGCAGATTGTCCAGGCTGGTGAGAAAGCCGGAGGCGAGGCAATAGTCAGCCAAGGGCTTTGTGGCTTTCTCGGCGGCCGGGATGCGTCGTGCCCATTCGGTGTAGACCTCGTGGCGGAACTGGTCCTCGTCGTCGAGGAACGCCGGAGCGTCGCCGCTGGGCTCGATGCCACCGGCGTCGCTGCGGTCCTGGTGTCGGCGCAGTTGTCTCAGCGCGCGTTGTCGGGCGAGGTCGGCGGTGCGGTACCGGGTCTGCAGATTCTCGATGCGCTGCTCTGCCCGCGCGAGGTCGTTCTGCAGCGCGGCGGCGTGAGTCCGCAACGCCTCCAGTTCCCGCTCGGCGCTATCGCGCGCTGTTCTCTCGGCGTCGAACGCGGCGCTGCGGGTGGCACGAGCCAGCAAGGCGGGGCTCGGCGCGACGGGCGCCACAGCGTCCGGCGCTGGGCCGGGCGGCGCCGGTTCAGGCAGTGCCGGGTCGGGCGGTGCCGACGGTGTGTGGCGTCGCGCCAGATCCAGCGGTGTGGCCTGACGTGGTACCCCGGCGGCGAGTGGGGACGCCACCGCGGCGATGGGTGCGCGAGCGGCGATCGCTTCACCTGGGGGTGGTGGTAGCCAGGCCGGGCCGCCCGGCAGGAGGCTGGGCGCAGATTGGGGTGTGTCGCCGTCGACGCTGTCGATGCGCAGCCGTACCCCGCCGGCATCGATGGCGCTGATGCGGGCAGCGACGGCCTCGCCCGTGGTGAACAGCTCACCCATGAGGTCTTGGGCGTTGCCGGTGACCGCGTCGCGGTGCACGACAGCGGTGAGGCCTGGCAGCAGCCGCAGGGTCACCGTGTCAGCCGTGATCGCGGCGACGTCGGTCCAGATGACGTCCCCTTCCTGATAGGTGTCGGTGACGGCGTCGCGGGCGGCGGCCGGGGTGGGATGGAGCAGCGCTGGCCGTACATCCAGACGGCGCGACGCGGGATCATAGAGGCCGGTGACTTGCTGGCCGGCGGTAAGCACTCGGTCCAGGGTTACGCCCGGTACTGTCAGCTCCTCCCACACCACGGCGAGCGACGCGTCGTTGAGCCGGATCAGGGCTCGGGAACCGACGATCCCCTCCACCACGCCGGTGCGGCTCTGCACCTGCGAGTAGGGGTTCACTCGGCCCAGGCCGGCTGTGCCGGCGGCGGCCAGGGCATCGCTGACAAGTTGATCAGTGACCCGGGCCCGGTCCTCAGCGCAGTAAGCGAACCGCAGCCGAGCCCGGTGGGGGTCGGTGACCCAGTCGTCGCCGACTGGGTAGACCCGGCCGGCGCCTCCGTACACCTGCGTCGACGGCGGCATCGACCGGGAGAACGCCCACGACGGACCGCGGGTGGGCAGCAGCACCACCTCCGCGAGGCCATGGACCGCCTCGGCGACAGCGTCGGGGTCGCCGAACGGCTCCGCCTGCCCAGACGAGATCGTCACGAGCACCACCGGCCAGTCGCGTCGCCCATCGCGCAGCCACCGGGCCAGCGCCACCGCGTCGGCCTCCGACCGGATCCGCCGCACGCCCGTCGGTGCCGCCGTCACGCCGCTCACCGTCGGCAGCGCTTCGCGCGCTGTCACTGCGGCTCAGGCAGGAGTCCTCGCGCCCGCAGGTCGCTGAAGTGTGCCTCCGGGGGTGGCTCAGGATCGTAGTCGGACGCCCGCGGTGGCTCCGGCCCGTCCATCCCGAAGCGCAGCAACGCTATCACCCGGGTCACCCGGAACCGGCGGCCGAGCACCGTCACCTCGTTCGCCCTGGTGGCGTCGACCTTGTCCGCGGCGCGCCCGTAGGCAGCGATCTCCTCTTCACCGAGCTGACCGAATCGCGGCATCATGTAGCGGAACTTGAAGCAGAGTTGGTCACGGGCAGCCTGTGGGGACGCGTGGTGATGGCTGACCGGCTCCCAGCCGCCACCAACAAGCTCCGACACCGCGTACTCCGTCGGCAAGAGCACCCCGTCGGGATGCGACCGGATCGCGGCGACGCTGTCGGCGTACACTTCGGCGGGAACACGGGCACTCGGATAGTACGCCGTCAGCAGCTCCACCCGCGTCAGCGCCTGCGCGGGCCCGGTGACCGACCCCGGGTCGACCACTACGCCCTCATCACGCGACTGGCCGCCGGTGCCGGTGTCCGGATCGCTGGGTCGCGGCGGCTCCGGCCCGTCCTCACTGAAGCGAGCGAAGGTGTCAGCGCGCACCACCCGGTGCCGGCGACCCGCGACCGTCACCTCGTTGACCTTCTCCCAGTCCAACACCTGACCCACCGCTGCCAACTCGGCTGCCAGCATGGCATCAGTGCTCATGGCCAAGCGCTTCCGCAACCGGTGCGCCAGTGCGTCGCGCGCCGCCTGCGGGGTGTCCTCCTCCACCGAGTGGACCCGCCATCGGCCATCGCCGAGATCCGCCGCGTGACCGAACAGCGGACCACCAGCCCGCACGGCTGGATACGCGGTGCCACGGCGGGCTTCGTCGTCGTCGGCCACCGCCGCCACCGGATGCTCCGGCCGGGCGACCCGCACGACAACCGACGGCACCACTTGCTCACGATCGTCACTCACAGAACACAGTCTGTGACCTCCGTGCTGGGCGCGCCAGTCACCACGGCGACCCGACGGAGCCGGCCGGCTGTCTGGGTGACGCGCCGACATCTGATCGGTCTGCGGGAGGTGGCGCGGCTGGCTAAGGCCATCGTTGGCGGGAGGGGTCGATCTTTAACGGCGACCGCTGGGCCGGCTCGCGGTTTGTCGGCAATCCGAGGCCGCCTACGAGGCCCGTACCCCGCGGCCCCGGTTCGTGACGCCATAAACGCCGCTCCAGCGCAGCGAAGGCCCCAGGGATTGGTCGCTCGTGACGGTCGGCCCGCATGCGTCGATGCACTCCGACGAGGGGTTGATGTATCTGCCTACCGCAGATCTCAGGAAGGCTGCGGCGGGAGTCGTCCGGAACGGGGGACCGGGCGCGGCCCCCGCCGCAGCGGCATTGTCAGGCTACGACCCGGGTGGCCGTGTGGCCAGCCATCGAACGACCGGTCAGTATCTGCGGTCCGCGTTCGAGATGGGATTTTACCGGCGCGGCTCGCAACGCCGAGGATCCGCCTCACCGGGGTCCGGAGCATCGACGCAGGTGCCGAAGGCGCTACCACACCCGCGCATGATCAGGTTCTTATCCACAACCTTGGAAGTTATCCCCAGCCCTCCGGGTCGGACTAGCTCGCGGCGGGGGACGCCGGCGAGCCTGGTTACGTCGGCGAGGTCACCGCTCGGCTGCTGGCCACGGTCACGCGCAGGTGGAGCAGCCCAGGCCGCAGGCCACCGACACCGGTCCCCGCGCCGCCGTTGCGCGCGGGGGCCGGCTCCTCACCGTCGCACTACCGCAGTTTGGCCGCTTTTCAGACCGACCCAACGACGGCGTCGCTCGCCGCTGCGACTGCTACGCGCGGTTCGACACAGCCGATGATCGCCGAGAACAACCCGCCAGTTGGGCCACGACGATCTCTTCCCTGAGCTCACGATCACCAGTCGAACATGCGTACGATCGCCGAGTGGAAGACGTAGTCCGTAGGTGGTGGAACGGCAGCTGGGGGCGCCTCGCGCGTCGCGATGTCTGGCTCGTCCGCCAGACACGCTGGAGGGTGATAGCGCGTGCCGGCGACAGTGAGACCGGCAAGGTGCTCCGGTGGGAGTTCGACACGGAGCGAGATGCCGGACTCATGATTGATCGCCTGCTGCGCGCGGACACCGCCGGGCGGTGGCGCGAACAGCTCAGCAGCGGGCCTTCCCGAGCCATCGATGGCCAAGCGTCGCCGCGATGACCTTCGGCGGGATGGACGCCTTCAGGGGCGGCGGGATGGATCGCTCCGACTCGGCCACTTTTTGTACAAGGGTCGGAGTCGGCACGGGTGGAACTGCCGAGGCTTACGGGGCCGGGCTGGACGCACTACGCCAGAGGCGGTCGTCAGTCCGCCGCGCCTGAGTGCTCTGTCGCCGCACCTGCGGCCTTTTCAAGTTCTCGCATTTCGTCGATGAGCCGAGCGAAGGTCGTCCTGGACCTGGGGCTCAACTCATCGAAGGACCTCGCCATAACCCGCGCCATCTGACTTGTGGGCTCGGGCTCGTCGTCGCCGAGAAGATAGCCCTTAGGAACGCCGAAGAAGTCAGCAAGAGCGCACAGGGTGGTGGCTTTGGGGTTGATCCGGGGAGCCTGCAGGAGTTTGCGGATGCCCTCGACGCTGATGCGGTGCCCCCGCGCGGTGAGCACTCGAGCGACTTCAACCTCCGTGTAGGGCGGTCGGTCCTCGTCGTCGGCGGCGAAGAGTTCCCGCAGCCGAGTTTGGATCAGCCGGGAAGTGGCCTCATCGACCTGGTCGGCAGGCATGTCACTCACGCAACCCTCCCAACTGTGGTTGGTAAGCAGCGAACTCTAGTTGACGGAGGACGTGATCCATGCTTAGCTCTCGGTATCGCCTCAACAACTGCGGTTCGGATGGTTCGAACTGAAGTTGGTTGGAGCGTAGCGGATCGGGGAGCTGTGCGCGATAGGCGCCCCGACTGCGGGTGACGACTGTCAGAGGGGGACCTGTCGTCGCTTCGGGCGCACGCGTCATCTGCCCGCCACGCCTTGCGGCAGCACCGCCTGTCCTGGCCCGCGTCGAACCGACGCTGCCCGCTGCCGCGCGCCTCGTCGAGAGGACACGGCGATGGCCGGATGACTGCGCTCAGCTCGCCAGCCTGCCCTTCACCCCCGTGGGGGCGGCAGCGGCGAGTGGGGACCCGCAGGTGGAGTGAGGGCTCTGCCGCGGGTCCCCCCATCCCCCCAGCCAATCCGTCCGAGCCGAGATGACTCCCCGCCCGCACCCAACGCCGGTGTCGAGAAGGAGATAGAGCATTGGTCAAAATACAACGAGCCGACTCTGCCAGGGGCACCCGGGGGACGGCAGGCCGACGACGGACGTTGCGTGTCAGGGGACGACGCCGCGGCAGCGCACAGGACCACGGCGCCGAGTTGCCGCTGACCACTGCCAGACGAAACTTGCAACGACTGCGCATTGACATCGAGGCCCTCGTCAACGCAGCCGGCTCCGAGGCCACCCTGTCGCGGCGCGCGGCATTGGTGGACGTTCATCACCAGCTACGTCTTCTCGGTCAACGCGTCAACGCCGCGCTCGGCGCAGCGACCGGCGCGACCGAAAAGCCGCAGCAGGCCTGACGCTTCCCGACCGGGTGTGTGTTCACGCCACACCAGGTGCACCTACGGCGGACATCGGCTACGGCCGCGCTTCGATCCGGGTAGGTCGCCCGGCCGCGCCCTGACGATAGCGCCGCCGCTGCGCCACGCCCAGCAGGAATAGCCCACGCCGCACTCAGCCCGGCAAATCCATGTCCTGAAACGGGGTACACGCATGTTCTCGCAGCAGTCACATCAGTCGCGCGCGGCGGCGGCGCTGCCGTCGCCACCCGCAGACCGCCGCGGTGACCGCGGTCGGCGCCGCGATCGGCAAACCGTTCGACGCCCGCGCCAGATCAGGTGGTCGCGGTGAGTTCGGTGGCGCGCCGCCCGAACGCAGGGGTGTACCGCCCAGCGGTAAAAGGACGCGTTGTCCGGCGGACGGAGCTCGACCCGGTGGCGCAGCTGTGCCGCACCGCCAATACCGTACGGGCGCACCTGGAGCGCACAGTACTGCGCGACGTGGAGATGACGTGGACGACCTACGACGTACTCGAACTCGTCTGCGCGCGCCAGGTGATCGAGCCCCCGGACATCGCGACCGAGGTGGGTATCGCGCGGGCCACCCTGACCAGCGCCCTGGCCGTGTTGAGCGACCGGAACCTAGTCCAGCGTGAGCTGCACGAGCATGACCAGCGGCGGGTGGTGCTTCGGCCCACCCCCGCTGGTGCGGCGCTGGCAAGGACGCTGCGGGGACGGGTAGAGGCCAGACAAGCGCAGCTGTTCGCCGCTCCGGGCATGCCGCGAGAGGACGACTTCGCCGCCGTGCTCGCGGTCCTGGCCGGCCGGGTTCGCCCCGACGGCGGAAACGCTGACACGAGGAAAGCCCGGTGACCGGCGGTATCGGCACCGCGCGCGGGGCGGCCCTGTGCATCGGTGCGGTTCTCGGCCCTGGAGTGCTGGTCCTACCGGCGATGGCGGTGCGGGCGGCGGGCCCGGCGTCGCTGGTGGCGTGGGCGGCGTTGCTGTGCGTCTCCGCGCTGATCGCGACGTCGTTCGCGACCTTGGGCGCCCGCTATCCCGACGCCGGCGGGGTTGCCGCGTTCACTCAACGCGCCTTCGGTGACCGCGCCGCCGCCGTGGTGGGTTGCTGGCTGTATGCGGCGGTGCCGGCCGGGGTGGTGGCCGGTGCCATCGCGGGAGCCCGCTACACCTCGGCCGCGGTCGGAGCCTCGCAGGCGGTGACCGCCGCGATGGCCGTGGCGCTGCTGGCCGCGGTGTACGCGGCGAATCTGGTCGGGCTGCGCCTGTCCGCGCGGGTGCAGTTGGGTCTGACTGGTGTGCTGGTCGCGCTGCTGGTCGTCGTGGTCACCATGGCCGGGCCGCGTGTCGATGTCGGGCGGGTCACTCCGTTCGCGCCACACGGCATCGCCGGGGTCGGCAGCGCGGTCGCCGTGCTGTTCACGGCTGTCTGTGGGTGGGAGGCCACGGCCAACCTCTCCGCGGAGTTCACTCATCCTCGGCAGGTGCGCAGAGCGGCCGGGGTGAGCCTTGCGGTCGTCATCGCGCTCTACGCCGGGTTGGCCGTCTGCACGGTCGGAGTTCTTGGCGACGGGGCGGGCGACACGGCGGTTCCGTTGATGCGTCTGCTCGCCCCCGTTGACCGGCCGTGGGCGTCGGGGATGATCGCGGTGGCGGCGGTGCTGTTCACCGTGGCGGCCAGTGTCACGTTCGTGGCCGCCGGTGCCCGCGCCGGCATGTCCCTCGCCCGTCACCGCGTCCTGCCTGCCGCGCTCGCCGTGACCGCGCGCGATGGCGAGCCCCGGCGCAACGTAACGGTGCAGGCCGTTGGCGCCGCGATCGTCGCGCTGGCCGCCGCGTTCGTGCCGCACGTGGTGACGGTGGAGACGCTGATGCGTCTATTCGCCGCGTTGCTGGCCTGCGTCACCCTGGTCGGTCTCGCCGCTGCGGTGCGGCTGCTCCCTCTGCCGCGTCAGCGCACCTGCGCCGCGGTGGCCGCACTCGCCGTCGCCGTCGTCGCCGCACTCAGCGGAGCGTTCCTCCTAGCCCCCGCCGCCGTGGCCGTCGCCGTGATGTTGCGGCGACGCCGTACTCCCACACCCCCAACCGACCCGCCCTCGGCCGGCACGGAAAAGGCACGACAGGATGCTCTCAGCGGCCTGCACGCGCACCCGCTGGCGGTATTGGCACGACTCCGATGACTGCCCGCCCGCCGGCCGCAGCCAGGTCGGCCCTCACCGTGGTGACGGGAGGGTCCGCGTCGGGGTGGCGGCTTGGCGTCCTGTACGGGCCGGCTGTGTACGGAGTCAGCGCCGCCGCCGTCGCCCTGCCCGACACCGCCCGGCATCTTCACGTCACCGGCGCGGCACTGGCGTGGATCCTCACCGCCTATGCCGCAGGCGTCGGCGTCGGTGCGGTTACCGCCGGACGCCTTGCCGACGCCAGAGGCACCCGTCAGGTCCTGCTTTGCGCCGCGACTCTGCTGGCAACCGGCGCCCTGGTGTGCACCGTGGCGCCCACGCTGGGGACCGTGGTGATCGGCCGCGTCGTTCTGGCGGTGGGGTCAGGAGCAGTCATCGCGACCGCCCTCACCAGCATGGCGCAGTTACCTCCCAGTCATCGTCCGGCGGCGCTAGCAGCCGTCGGCGCCTGCCTCGCCGGCTCCTCCGCCACCGCCCCACTGGCCGGCGCGATCGCCTCGCACTGGTCGTGGCGGGCGGCGCTGGTCCTGCCCGTGCTATCCCTCGCCGCGGTTCCCCTGTGCTGGCCCCTCACCGCCCACGCGCCACGACGTAACCGGGTGGACTGGCCCGCCGCCGGTCTGCTCGCCGTCGTAGCCGCCGGACTCCTCCTGACCGCGCAGCACGCCACCGGGAAGGCCGGCGCGAGCATCATCGTGATCGGCACGGTCACGACCGTAGCCGCCGCCGTCAGCCTGGTGATCCGTCAGCGGACGCACCCTGACAGGCTTCTCGGTCGGTACATGCTGTTCGCCCGCTGGTTCCGCCACGCCGCAACCACCGGGGCGTGCGTGTACGCGGGCCTGTTCACCGTGCTGTACGCCGCTCCTCACCTGCTCAGCCACCAAAGCCACAGCACGATGAGCATCGGTCTCCTTCTGCTGCCCGGCGCCGTCGTCGGGGCGGCGATCGCCTGGGCCGCCGCACGATCGGCGCGACGGCTTCCCGCCGGGCGTGTGCTGGCCGCAGCAAGTCTGTTGCAGGCCGCGGCCCTGAGCTACGCCGCCGCTGATCCGCGAACCTGGGCGGTCGCCGCGGCCAGCACGGCGGCGTTCACCGCCTCCGCCGTCGCGCAGACACTGCTCACCGCGCAAACCACCTTCCACACCGCCGTCGAACTTCGAGGCGGTGCGATCGGCCTACTTAGTCTTGTGCTCTTTCTCGGCGGCGGGTGCGGTGCCGCGTTCTGCGCTGCCCTGTGGCAGACCTCGGGACCAGCTACCGCGCTCACCGTCATCGCGGCCCTTCCGACAGTCGGTGCCGCCCTAGCGTGGACGTCGGGCCATGGTGCCCGGCAGGTGGCATAGGCGCTCCGAGCCGTGCCCCGCTCGATCCGCCAGCCAAGCTCGCAGGCTGTCGACGGACGGAGACCTCGCAGATGGCTTGAATGATTGTGCCCACAGCACGGGAATGACTCCACGCCCTGGTCAGACGTCCTTGACGTTGAACCCGCCGAGACGAAAGTTGTCGGCGTCGCCATATGACGAGAGAAGGTGCCTCGGCCGGCACCCCTCAACAGGCCGTCTAAACCCATCTCAGCCGGGCCGCGCCATACATCGCGCTAGGTGAGCTTGGCGGCCTGACGATGGCCAGGAGGGCGCAAGGCATCCGCGCGACGCGACACCGCCGCTGGGTCTCACGCGACGATGCGTCCCACGCGGGCGCACCGCGGTCGGGCCGGCCCTCTGGCTGGCGGCGTCCATTGGGGGCCAAGCTCAGCTTCGACGTCGAGGTCCGGTACCAGCTCCCGCAACACGCTGGATGCCCGCAGTTGCTCCTACGTCCAGCGGGGCGCGGCGAGAGCGGTGAGGCGGGCTTGTAGATGGCCCGCCTCACCGCTCGGTCACTCATTGAGATCGCGTGGTCCCGGATCCGCTGGGGCGGCTCCGGACGTTCGGTCACCAGTCGCCGACAGCTCTGAATCCGTAGTAGCGGCCCAAGTCGGCGCGGATCCAAACGTAGAACTTGGTGCCGTCCTTGACACCGGTGGCGAGGTTGCGCCACTGGCCGACGGGCACGTGAGTCCAGTAGTTGCAGGTGGCGCGTCCGTAGAAGTTGATGCAGGCGTCGACGGGGCCGAAGTCGCGGCCGTCGCCGACGTTGCGGATCTGGATGTCGCTGCACTGGCTGGTGGCGCGGTAGTAGCTGGGATAGGTGGGGTAGCTGAAGATATCGGGGCCGCTGTATTCCATGAACGCGTCGATGGCGCCCATCTTGGCGCTGTACGGGCTGACCCGGCAGCCGGCGGCTTGCGCCGGCGTGGCCACGGCGACGAGGCCGGCGGTCACGGTCATGAGCGTGACCGCCGCCGCCAGCAGACGGTTCAGCCGCTGACGTGGGCGTGCGGTGGTGCGTGCGGACATAGGTCCTCCCGGATGGTTCCGATGGGTGTAGCGGCAGCGGCCGGGGGGACGACGGCGTGCTGACGCGGTGAGGGTTCGTGGCCGAGCCGCGGGTGGTCGGCGATGAGGGCGAGGCTGTATGGGTCCGGGCGCAGCGCCGGTGCGGGCTGGCCGTCGTCGTAGTAGCGGCTCCAGGAGGGATCTTGGGGCGTCATGGGGTAGGAGTTGAGCCAGCTCCAATCACCGCTGACGGTCCTGCCCTCGGCTTCCTCCTGCGCAACGAAGCGGGCGAAGCTGCGGCTTTCCCGGTGGTGGTCGGTGATCGACACACCAGCTGTCTCGAAGCTGCACAGGACGGCTTCGTGCAGGATGAGCAGAGCCTTGTCGATGCGAAGCCGGTCGCGCTCGGACAGGCCGAGACCAGCGGCTATGACGGGGAGTTGGTGATAGCGGTGTTGATCGGCGAAGTTTCGCGTGGCGATCTCGCCGGCCATGAAAGCGCCGCTGAAGGGTGCCGGGAACCGCAGGCCACCGACGTCGAGAGTCATGTTGCTGATGACGGGTACCGCCGGCCAGCGCAGGCCGAGCTCGGCGATCCACGGGTGTTCGGGGTGATGGATCGGCACTTCCCGGATGTGCCGATGCTCTGCCGGTAGCAGGTTTAGGCGTCCGTCGGCGGTGGCGGCGATCCAGGGCAGGAGGTCGAACGCGCTGCGGTAGGCGGGACCCGACCAGCCGAGGTCCATGGCGAGTGCAGTCAGGGCGGCGTTGGCGGGGTCACCGACGATGCCCCCGTCAGTGGGCCAAGCCGCGTAGCGGGCCAGCTGCGGACTCATGACGCGCAGCGGCGCTGGGGCGGACTCGGTGCCCGGGGCGAGGACGGTGAGCACGGAGCGAACACGTCCGCCATTGGTGGCCTCGTCGAGATGGCCAGTCAGCTCGCGCCGTAGATCCTGCAGGCTGGTGATGTGGCGGCGGTCGCGGACGATGAGGCTGGACCAGCGGGCCCGGCCGATGCAGCGGCCGGCGTTGCGCCAAGCTGCCCGCGCCGCGTAGGCCAGCTCGTCGTAGGTCGGCCGCCACGTTCCGGTCGCGTGGATCTCGGCGCGCACATCCCACCACCGCTGAATATGCCCTGGCGTGTCGGTCTCGTCGTGGTATTGGCGCAGGAAGCCGCGCGCCTGCACGCACAGGTCGTTGACCGAACCGCGCGGATGCGATGGAACTATCGCGGCGCTCATGAGCGTTCGTTGCCTGCGGTAATGGGGCCTCGGCTGCCGAATACGGCATTGTCGCGGCCGTGCAGGAGGTAGGGGGTGCCGGGTGTGCCGCCGGTGCCGGGTCGTTCGGTACCGAGCATCCGCACGGCGAGGCGGTAGTGCGTACGCCTCCACTGATGCACGGCGGCGGTGAACCGCTGCATCCCGTCGGCCAGAGCAGGAACCTCTCCGAGAGTGCGGTGGTCGGCGCGGATAGCGTTCAGGGCGTCATCGAGGCTGATCTGTCCGCTGCGGATGCGGGCGCGCACGTCGGGCGCCGACCGGTATGCCGCCGAGTGAAAGCGCTGCGTGTCGGGTGCGCGGCACAGCGATTCGACCAGTTTGTAGGCGCGGGACTGGATGGCGCTGGCCCCGTCGGTGTGCACCCTAAAGCGATGAAACGCCTCTGGCTGCATGGTGGCCAGCAGCGACCACAGCGCAGCGGTCTCCCGTAGGAGAGTGGCGGCCAGGATTAGCCGGATGCCGGCGGAGGGCAGGCGGTCCTCGCCCACGGCCGTGACGGCGGCGCTGAGGTCGACGGCCAACAGTCCGAAGGTCAGCTCGAAGGTTTGCAGGGTCCGGATGAACAGCCATTCGTCGTGCACGTTCGACACCGGCAGCATGGTGGTCCGTAGGGCCAGCCGATCATCTGAGGTGCGATCGATGCAGGCCAGGGCGACCAGCCGGCGGGCCAGCGCCACCGGATCATCGGCGGCATGCAGGTCGAAGCTGAGCCGCCGTAGAGCGGGCGCGGCGGCTCGTACCGCATGGTGCAGACGCTTGCGCGCGAGCACCGGGTCAGGGCGCAGCTCAGATAGTGGCGTCCCGGTGCCATCCAGGCCGCGAAGCTCGAAGGCGGCGAGGTCGGATAGGAGCAGGACGTGCAGACGGTCCCGGCGGGCCAACAGCCGATCTGCAGGTTCGCTCTCGCTGTCAGGATCGGGTATGGGCAGCAGTGGCAGGGCGAGATACGTGCGGTAGTCGAAGCGGCCGTCGACCTTATCCAATACAGCGTCCAGGAACGCGGCCACCTGTCGCCGGGGCCCGGACACCTCGGGCAGCCGCTCACGGGCTGCGCCTAGTAGCGTCGTCCACGTTTTGGGCACAAGCTGCTTGCCGTAGCGCTGGTACACGTCGACCACTCGGTCGTAGGGGAAGCGGTGGGCGCTGGGCTTAGGCTGCGCCAGCCAGCGCCGCAGGGGCTCAGGGTTCATCGGAGCCCTCCCGGTTGCGTGCGGCTGCGGCACCGGTAGGCGGCGATCGCCTCGCACACGGCGTCGATGTCGTCGTCGAGGGTGTAGGCGTGCATGGCCAGGCGCAGCACCCCGCCGCGAGGGGCAGTGATGACGCCGCGGTGCCCGAGCCAGGCCGCCATCGCCTCCGCGTGCGGCTCGACGACCGCGAGGTGAGCGCCCTGCGCCTCGACATGGCCCGCCAAACGCACGACCTCACCCTGCGCGGCCAGGCGCTGCGCGGCCACGGCGATCATCCGCTGCGTATGGTGGCGAACCTGTCGAAGGTCCAGGCCGCCGATCAGGGACAGACCGGCCGTGGCGGCATACACCGCCGCGGCGGCCGGCGTGCCCGTCTCGTAGCGACGGGCATGCGGCGGGAAGTCCAGAACGGTGGCGCGCAGGGCGTGCGGGTCGGTGCGACCGAGCCAGCCGGTGAGCGCCGGCGGTGGACCGCCCGGATGCCGAACGTAGAGAAACGCCAGGCCGGGCAGCCCGAGCATGTACTTGCCGGTGCCGGTCACCAGGTAGTCGCAGGCAAGCGAGTCGACATCGAGGGGCATCACACCGGCGGCCTGGTAGGCGTCGACGCACACCGCCGCACCGACGTTGTGCGCGGCATCGGCGATCCGCGCCACGTCGAGGCGGACGGCGTCGCGGTAGGTGACGGCGGGCACCGACACCAGCCCGGTTCGGGACGTGATCTGCGCAAGGTAGTCGCCGGTGCTGACCGCTGCCCCGGACGGATTAACCCAGCGCACCCGTGATCCCGGCTGCGCAAGCCAGGTATGGGCGATCCCCGGGAACTCCGCGGGCGTGGCCAGGATGTCGCGGCGTCGCCGCCAACGGCGGCTCGAGGCCACCTGATGCGCGGCGATGCTGGCGTTGGGCAGGACCGCGATCTGATCGACGTCGGCGCCGACGAGTTGTGCGAACAACCGGCGAGCCTGCAAGACCTGCTCCTCGCACGCCTGCCAGAAGCCGGGTCGGGCCAGATCATCGAGCATCTGGGAAAGAGCCTGCTCCGTGTCAAGGGTGCGGGGAGCGATACTGCATGCCGCCAGGTGCGCGTGCGTCACGGGGTTGGCTAGCCGCTGCCGAACGGATGCGGGGCCGATCAGGGTCGTGGCATTCACGCCTGCCCCCGCGCAGGGCAGATGCCGTGCGAGGCCGCCAGCGTCAGGGCGGTGCGCGCTTCCCAGAGCGTCGGGAACCGCCGGTGGCTGATCAGCGCGGCGAGGCTGTCGACGGGCGTGCGGCGGGTGCCGAGCACACCCTGGCCGATGACGCGGGTGGCGATGCTGTAGTGCTCGGCGCGCCACAGGGCGATTCGCTCGTCGAAGGCCACCAGAGCTTCGGCGAGCCGGTACAGCGGGTCCGACGGCTGACCGCGGTAAACGTCGAGCGCGGTGACGCGCAGCGAGGACAGCAGCTGGCTGAACGCGATGTCCAGCTCGGTGGTCGCTGTGCGCAGCAGTCGCCACCCGGGGGACTCGAATCCCGAGCCGTTACCGAGCGCAGGCCGGATGACCGCGAAGTGCGCGGGGGGCAGGGACCGCAGGATGCGCAGGTGCTCGGTGATCAGCCGCAGTGCTTCCGCCGCCCGGTCGACGAGCAGCTCCGCCGCCCCGACCTGCTCGGCGCCCATGTGCGCCAGAGCGCGCGTCAGGTGGGACCGGGTGAGCTTGAGCCACAGCTCGCTGCTCTGGTGCACGATCTGGAACAGCAGTTCGTCGGGGTGCACCCACTCGGCTGGCTCCTTCTGCAGGGCCAGCAGCTCGTTGGTGCGCATATAGCGGGCGTAGTCGGTGCCGCCAGGGCCCGGCAACACAGCGGGCAGCGGGGACGCGAGCATGACAAGACCTCCAAAAGAGAGTGAATCGGCGGGTTCGGCTTTCAGGCACGCAGCGCAGACAGACCCGACGACGCGGTAGCGCTCAGCCCTGCGATCAGGCCATCCGGCAGGTCAGCGCCTGCGCGCAGCGGTGCAGCGGTGACCGTCAGGTACAAGTTCGCGTCATAAGTCACGACCGAGATGCCGGCTATTGGATCGCTGTAGGCGTAGGCGGCGGCCCCGACGCCGGTGAGTTCGGTGACCGGTCCGCCGCCCAGCTGCACTTGACGCAGCCCCTCATACATCAGCCGACCAGAATTCGGTGCGCCGACATCAGCGCGGACCGTCACCACCACCCCACCGGGCAGGCGCCCCACCGTGACCGCGCACGCCGAACCGGTCGAGCCCGAGCTAACGGCGGCGACGTCACGATGATCGCCACTCTGCCCCACAAGATCGGCGACCATCCGCAGGTCCAGTCGGGCGCACAGCGCGTCGAGCGGGCGGTACGAGGTCGAAGGGGAAGGGGTTGCCATCGCGGCGCTCGGTCGCACTGTCCCGGAAGACAGCGGTGCGTCCACGGCGGAGGACCTGTCCGTTGTCGTGGCGCATCCCGGTGCGAGCGCCCCCACCAGGCCGACGCCCACGAGAAGGGCGACAGGTGAGCGACGTAGCCGGACTGCTGACGATTGGTCAGTGAGCCGCGCGGCTATGCGCGATAATAGCGTCAGAGAATTCATTCAGAAGACCCATCCGGGACGCGAGTGTTCGGCCCGACCACAGGGCTTGCGGCAGGGCAAGAAACTGCTCTTTCGGTATCTGGTGGCGGCACCACCAACCGCACTCAATTCAGCACGCTGGTCCGCAGAATGTCCATAAATGCTGCTGGTTCCAGCAGCATTTCCTCACGCGCTCAGCGCGACTGGACCGAGGCGGAGGCACTTGCAGCAGTAGTGCATGCCCGCCGTGCACACTGGCTGAGCGAACCTGCGTAGCGTCAAGGCGTGCCGCCGCTCGCACCGAAGTCGCGGGTCCGGTCGACCGAGTCCTGCGCAGAGACGGTTGCCAAACGGGAATCTCGTTTCGGAGGCGCCGCTGTGTCGACGGTCTTCAGGCACCTAGGGACCGACAGCGAACCCACTGTGAGCCGCAGGCACGGCATGCAACCGCCGTCCACGCCGACCCCCGGACCACCCGCCGCTCCACGCAGGCATCAGCAGCACACCGGCCAAGCGCAGCGCGACTCAGCGACGATGAAGGCGACCCATGGCGGGCTTCCGGGCCCGCACGCTCATCGCCGGTCCACCGGCGCGCCCCCAGCACGCGGCGGGCCATCTTTCGACCGGCGTAGGTCGCTCGCAGATCACTTCGTGCGTCCGGAGGTCTGCTCGTACCAACCACCGCAGCGACTCGTGTGGTCCGACGTGGCGACTACCACGTCAGACTGAAGACATATAGGTCAGCGGGCGCGACTGGAGGCCACCTTAGCCCTCGCCACAGCCATGTCGGGCGGCCAATACGACGTCAAGCCATTCGCGGTGCTGCCGGCAGTGCGGAGTTGCGGTCGGGCAGGACTTGCTCGATTCCCGGTCGCGGGTGATGCTCATTTGCGTCGTATGCGCCTGCGTCGGGTAGGCCCTTCACGGACGCGGATCGCTAGTTGTCGTAGGTCATGACGTTGTTGGCACACCCTGCCACTGCGCAGCCGTCAGCGGCTCCGGTCACGCATGACGTAATCGGCTGCCACCACGGCGAGCGCGTCGGCGCCGTGCTCAGGAATAGCACCACGAAAGATCAACTCAAGCCGCCTGCGTGCGGCTTCCGGGCCGGCTTGGTCCAGTTCCGGACCCAACCGCTCGATCTTCTCGCGGAGAGCCGCCACGCCCTGATCTCGTTTGGCCCGCTCGGCGGGCATCTGTCGATCGATTCGCTCGCCCCATGTCTCTGCCACGACGGGATTGTGCCACCTGCCGTAGATCGATTCGGCATCCGCAACCGATCTCGGGTGCGTTCAACGTCCTGACCCGACATAGCTGGTGGTGGATCGGCTGCTGGGGCGGGCCGTCCGGTCAGCTCGTGTGCCCGCGTCGGGTTGCTGCCTAACGCTTAAGACCGATTCCGCACAGCAGCGGCGACCGTTCACGCTGGTCGTGGTGAGGATCCTCGTAGTCTACGTCGGGGTGCCAGTCCGTAGATCGCGTTACGCCGGGCTCCATCAGCGTAAATCCGTCGAATAGCGGGAGAATCTGCTCGGCAGACCTGAGTGTGATGTTGGTGGCGGCGTGTGTCCGGTAGACGTCGAGGCCGTCGTTGACCGGATCTCTTCCAGCGATGTCGACGATCACGGGACTGATGTGCGAGATCGCCAGGGCGCTGGACGTGGGTAGTGCGTTCTTGATCGGATCGACGACACCTCGTAGTTGATCGTCAGGGACTACCTGCAGCACGCTGAGGTACAGCAGCGCGGTCGGCTGCGAGAGGTCGATGATCGCGGCGAGGTCGGGTTGACGAAGCGATGCGAGCAACTCGTCAGGTTTCGTCATGTCGCCGACGACGGCGCGGCTGTACGGGCGTCCCGCAAGCATCTCGTTGGAGACCATCACGGCGACAGGATCGATGTCGACGTAGAGCACGCGGCTTCGCGGATCGACCCGATGGGCGATCTCGTGAACGTTTCCCTCGGTGGGGATGCCGGAGCCGATATCGAGGAACTGCCGAAATCCCAGTGTTGCGAGCTTGCGTACGGCTCGTTGAAGGAACATACGGTTCGCGCGAGCGATGGCTTGCGTTTCCGGCACCGCTTGGATAATGCGGTCTCCAGCCTCACGGTCGGCCGGGAAATTGTTACTTCCGCCAAGAAAATAGTCATAAATCCGCGCGACAGTCGCCCGACCGGCGCCTACGTTCGTGTCCCTGTCGGTCGCCTCGCCGTCCATACTTCACTCCCCTTCCGCCAGAAAACGCCGTGATGCGGTCCTAGATGGAGAGCAGACCCTACCGGAACAGACGGTCCGCTCGTGTCCCCGTTGAGGAGAGATCGCAGGCGCCGCCGTGCCCACCGGGGCTTCTGGCGGCGGTGACCAGGAGACACGTCGCGGACGCGGGTACCACGACGAGCTGCCGCGCGGCTACACTCCGATCTTTGGACGCACGCCGAGGGTGACTGCCGCGGGGGCACACCGAGGAGGCTCCGATGTTTTGGACACGTGTGCGGGTCGCTCGCCGGCTACGGGCTATGGATCTTCCTGACCCTCCGCCGCCTTTCACTGCTGAGGCATGGTGCAAGGCGATCGCCAGGCAGCGTGAACGCGCGATTCGTGTGATGGCGAGGCCTTTGACCGCCGAAATCCCGCCAGGTTTCGTGTACACCGGTGAGGCGCAGGACTTCGTGGTGCTCGACGCTGCTCTGCTGCCGATGGCACGGACGCAGACACTGCTGCACGAGGTAGCGCACCTGCTGCTCGATCATCAGGTCAATGTTCTGCACGAGGACGTGGACCAGCGGGCGGAGCGCGAAGCGGAGATCGCCGCGGATTTTCTGGCGCTGCGCCTGGCGCGAGCTGCGCAGCAGTCTGAGGGCTCGCCAAGGCCGATCCGAGGGTTCCGTTCGGGGGATGGCTCCGGCTGGCTGCAGCGTCGTCAGGCCGACTGGGACCTGTACCTACTCTGGACGGCCATGCGGGCTGCTGCACCAGAGGTCTGCCTGGACGCCTCCCCTGAAGGCGGCTACGAGGTACCGTCGCCTCTGGGTGCACGGCGAAGTCGGCGACACCGCCAGGTCGTTGAGATCCACGATGCGCTCCGGCAGCTGAGGCCGTGGTATTGCCCGGATGTGTACCTCAGCGCGCGACGGCGGGCGCAGTGTAACCGGCTGGACCCCGCATCGGTGGAACTGATCGCGGAGGCCGCGGTTATTGCCGTGGCACTTCGCCGCAAGATCGCCGGAGTCGACGGCGACATCGAAGCTCTCCACTCGGAGGCGTGCATCGACCTGCCTGCTAGCCTCAAACCCGCCGCACGCAGACTGGCACGCCTGTCGCGCGCGTTGCACCACTCGCCCCTGGTCACTGCCGAGGTCGCCAAATGGGGCACTGTTGTCACCGGTGACGGCCCCGCCACCGTGATCGAGCTTCGGCCTCGACACGCGGGAAGGCTGGCCCGAGCGGCATGAGGACGCCAGGTCCGCATCGCGCGTGACGTGCGACGTCTGAGGCCGGCTTCGGCTAAGAGCCGACAGCGTGTTGGGAAGGCCGGATACGGTGTCGCCACAGCGGGACCACATTTCGGCCTGCAGCTCTGAGTTCCTCTGCGGCCGGCGGCACCCATCGGGCGAGATGCTCCCGAAACTCGCTGGGAAAGGACGGATCACCGAACAGGGGGCCGCTGCCCAGAGAGCAGCCCAGCTCGACCAGATCCCGGCGCTGCGGTCCGTGCTGCACCTGTGGCACGACAACCGACATATCGAGGTCGAGGCTGAGATCGACAGCGGCACGGATCACGGCGGCCGACTCGCGCCAGCGGTGCTCCATAGCGAAGGCGGCATGAACGCGCACGAAGCTGAACTGGGTAACCGACAGCGACTTCAAGCTATGAGAGGTGCTGCCGAAGTCATCGAGCAGAAAACGTACTCCTGTCTCGCGCAGCCGATGAGCCGCCCGCGTATCCGCCACTAGTGCAGACTCACTCAGGGCGAGAATCAGCGCCGAACCGGGCATGGAGTACTTGGTCAGCAAACGGGCGATCGTCATATTGGTCTCGTCGGCGATGGCGTGCGGTGAGATCGGAACGATGACCGGCACGTGCGGCAGGGCAGGTCGCCAGGTCTGCGCGGCCGACAAGGAGCGGGCCAGGATCCTCTCGGTGATCTCCATGAGGAGTCCGCGATCGGTCGCCAACTGGTAGACGTGTTCATCGGCGGGCAGCAAGCCATGGGAGGTTAACAACCACCCCGGTAGGGCCTGCACCGCCCGAACCTCGCCGTCGACCAGGTCGACGACTGGCTGAAACGACAGCGACACCCGCGATCGGGCTAGCCCGGCGGCGAGGCCGCTCGGCCTGTCGTCCTCGAGCGTGACAAGCTGATCATGAGCTGACTGCAGTGCACCCCACATGATCTCCTCAGCCGCGGTGAGCAGCGCTACGGCGCTGCTCGGCGAGCCCTGTGCCATCCCCGCGCTCGCGCGCACGGACAAATCGAGGTCGTTGAGCGTGACTTTTCCCCGTAGCGCGAGAACCGCCCGGCATGCTTTGTGATAGGCAACCTCTGTCGGCGCGTTGCCAATCGCCACCGCGAACGCACTGCCACTGATCCGTCCGACGCGGAACTCCGACGACGGAAAGGACCCACTCAGCCGGCGGGCCAGCTCCACGATGAGGCGGTTTCCAACCCCTCGCCCGAACGTCTCGTTGATGAGGCGAAAATTCTCGAATCCAACCGCCAGGACGTGAACCTCAGCGCCGCCGAGGTCCGCGACCGAGGCCGCGAATGCCTGGCGGTTCGGCAGCCCGGTCAAGCCATCGTTGGTTGCCGCGAGGGCATGGCTGGCCGACTCCGCTGCCAGCCGCTGATAGGCGGTGGCGTTATCGATGCTCGTGGAGATAGTCGCCGCCAGCGCTCTCGCGGTGGCCTGCTCGCGGTTACTTAAGGCCGCCGACGGACTCTCCAGGTACAGCCGCAGTAGACCCTGCAGTCCCGTCGCATCCGCACCGAGGCCATACACCGCTGAAGGCGCTCCGAGTCCGAGATCCTTCGCGGCAGACGCCGGCCCGTCATAGACGACAAGGGCTTGTCCGTCGGCGCGAACGAGCCGTCGGTCTGAGTTAAGTTCGATCTCCGCAGCCTGCGCCCCAAACAGCTCGACCGCCCCTCGCGCAGCGGTCTGCACGACCGCGTCGAGGTTCCTGGAGGTGAGAGCATCGGCCAGTGCCGCATGGCGCTCCCAGGCCCTGCGCTCCTCGCGCAGCTTCATCCGATGAGACAGGACCAGATGCAGGACCAACATCACCATGGGCAGCGCGGCCAGCGCCCGCTCGTCGACGATGACGACCGCGACAGCGATACCCGACAACGCCGTCTCGACGGCACCTACCAACATGCGCGTCTGCCACAGGTACCGCACCATAGACGCGAAGCGGCGGCCGGTGGCGAGCGACACCGCCGCGGATGTGACGACTTCCTCCATCAGCACCACGACGCCGGCGGCGATCGCCAGCCCGAGCACGTAGGAGCCCACGGAAGGCTCAGTGCCGTTGGTGCTGTCGAGCGCAGGACGAGCGCCGGCGACGGACATGGCCAACCCGGCAGCGGTGGATCCCAGAATGTCCTTGCTCGTGTTGTGGATCGCCTTATGCACGCTCGCGGACTGCGGATACCGCGTGAGGATCTTCGCGGCGATCACACCCGCCGCGGTGCACACCACCAGCCATGGTGCCGGCAATACAGCGGCGCACACCAGGTAGGCCGTCGGCGTCATCGTGACCCGCATTGGCATCCGCGCCGGCAGTGGCACGGAGAAGATGCTTCCGGCGGCGACCAGGGCTGCCGCGACGATTGCGAACGCGATGTCAAACGGCGCCGGCCAGACAAGGTAGGCCACAGCCCAACCCACGCTGGCAAGCGCCATGATCAACAACGTAGCAGTGAAGAGTTTCAAGGTCAGTGATGTGCCACGAATTCGTTCCACTCCGCCCCCGTGCGAGTGCTACGACCGACACGAATCGTCCACAGTAGCACCGCTGCGTGACGTCAGCTCCACTCCAGGCCCTTACGCATCGACCCTCCTCTCTCCGGTTCCACGGGGAAGGTATGCGTAACTACTTCGGGAATCCAGGCAGAGCTGTCCAAATGGTCATAATACGTCTAACGGAGGACGGGGCCTTTACGGATAGTCTCAGTTGGTATACCTCAGCGCACCCTGGCGTCCGTCTATGCGTACGATCGAGTGCGGCACCGTGGTCAGGCCGTTAAGGCGTATGAGCTGAGTAGCTCAGCGCAGTTCGTTGATCGAGCTTCGCAGGGCTTCGAGGTGTGGGTCCCCGAGTCGCGTGGCGGCGGTAGCAAGGCTGGCGAGCACCTCCGTCCAGGAGCGAGGCGTCCAGCAGGCAGCGCTTTTCGCTGAGGGGTAACGGTCAGCGACGGGCCGTTGGTCGTCGGATATGAGGATCCAAGCGACGTCGCGTGGGTCCTGAGGTTGAACGGCGGTGTGCTTGTCGCGAGGAAGCAGGCAGTAGCCGCGGTAGAGATCGATCTGCGGGATGGCGCACCACCACTGGTGCTCGCCGTCTTTGTTGCGGCGACGTTGGGTGTGCCAAACATCCGCGCCGCACGTGTCATTCGAGGCGGGGTGGCGATCCTGGCGGAGTCCTGCGGCAACGGTGTGGATCGTCGCAGAGACCGCATCGGCTTCGCCTGTTACCGAGCGGAACAGGTCGGCTGCCTGGGCGTGCCGAACGGCAGAGTACTGGGCCGGGGAGTGCAGACGCTTGAGCTCGACACAAGCCTGCAGGACATCGTGCTGGTCGGCGAAGATGAGATCGACGCCGGGTGTGGGGCCTCGCCAACAGAACAGGCGCTGGTCCTCAGGTGCCGGTGGCGCGTTGCCAAGCAGGGAGCGAAGGACCGCACCCCGAGCAGCCTCGGACCCCCCGTCGTTGAGGAAGTTCCACAAGAGGTTGGACATGAGACGTTCTCGCTGTGTAGCCACACGCAGATTGTGGCCGTACCGGCGGTCCAGCGGGGACTCGGTCGGCGACCACGGGGCTCCTGCCAGGCCACCTGACCGCCGCCTCGATCGACTCAGACAACTCCCGGAACGAACTACTCGGCGCCATCCTCCAGCCGTGATGGCCGGCCGTCTCCGCAAATAGAGAGCGCTGGACTACGTGCCGCCACAACTTATCCATGATCGACATGTCGATAAGTGTCCGACTGGCCGCTTAGAGTGACATCGACCGATGGTGTGGATCCGGCTCGGGCGGCAGTGGACGAAGGTGGTGCAGTCTGTGGGTAGGGCAAATTTCGATCATCACGACGAGGCAGAGCGGTTGCAGCAGGCGCTGCGCATCAGCCATGACGAGCTGGCCGCGACTGAGTCCGGGACGGCCGCCTACCGCGCGCAACGATCGGAAGTGTTCGCAGCTACGACACAGCTGTTGAGCTTCGAGGCCCAACTCCCCGTCCTGCTAGACGAGCAGCGCAGGCGGGTCAGTAGCCGCGTCGTGTATGCCGCCGGGGTGGTCACGGTGGCGGCGATGCTCGTCATCATCGGAGCGATCATGGCCAGCTGGGTCAGCCGCTGGTACCTAGCGCCGGTCGTTCCGGTGGCTCTGATGGCCATCGTCATCACGGTGAGTGAGCCGCGCGCTCGGCGCCTCGGGCATCGTGGCCGAGCAGCCGGCGCGCTCATCTCCGTGGCCTGCGCCGCGTTGGTAGCGGTCGCGGTGCTGCGAGTGGTGTCAGCATTCTGGCTGCTGGCACTGATACCTCTGGTGGTGATCGTGCTGAGCTGCTGGTTACCCGATGGCGCCGAGGCGGAGGGCACGACATGACGTCCGCCACCTACCCGCAGGCGGATCTGCGGACCTTGACCGAGACCGTTGACCGGCTTGGCCGGCAGGCGTCCGTGACGTCCAGTGAGGTCGACGAATTACAGGAGAAGCACGACGCCCTCGACGGGCAGGTCCGTGCCCTCGACGAGCGGCTCGACAGCCTCGACCAGACCGCCGAAGAGATGCGCGAGGCGCACGACGGGCTGCGCGAGGAAGTGGCCGACGACGTCGCCGAGATCGAGGCCGCGGTGAAGTCGCTTACCGCCACCATCGGGTGGCTGGAGCGGCGGGTCCGCGCCGAGCAGAACATCACTCCGGTAGACGTTGACCACGTTGATAAGCCATTGCGTGATCTCGCCGACCGGGCGCTCAAGGGCCGTCAATCCGCGGCGGTCCTCCTCTCGTCGGACGATCGCGCGATTCACGAACACCACATCGAGGCGCTCCGGCAGCTTCGCCAGCGGATCCGCTCCATTGGCGAGCAGGCGCTGCGACACAGCGCGACGCTGGCTACGACCGACCGCAGCAGCGCCGAGCACCGCCAGGCCGGCGCCGCATTCCTGAAGGCGCATCGGGCGTGGACTACGGCCAGGGCGCAACTGGGTCCAACAACCGCAGCAGCCGAGAGCGCCACTCAAGTGCTGCGAGACGATGACGAGCGGCGGGCAGTGCACGGACCGAACGTGATGACAGGTGAGTCGGCGCGCACCACCCTGCAGAGCAAGCTGCGTGAGCGCTTGACGAAGGTGATCACCGACGCGGCGCTGCTCCCGTCATGGTTCACCATCGCGCTTGGCCATCAGCCGCCCGCCACCGGAACCCAGCGCTGGATCGACACAGCGGTATCGCTGCTGGTGTACCGGATCATGTACAAGGTAAACGATCCGGTCGTCGCCCTCGGCCCTGCCCCCAGCGATCACGACGATCGGCGAGCCTGGCATCGCAGCCTCACCGAGGAGCTCCGCAAGACACGGTACTGATCCATCGGTCCGCGGGGCCGTCAGATGAGAGCCGCCTCTGGCATGAACTGCCCGGCATCGCCCGGCGACCGGTCGGCCATGCTCGCCGGTCCCTGATCGCGGCGGCGCTGCCCTCACCTACGGTCGGCAGGACCGTCATCTTCTAAATGCAACCCGGCCAGCATGATCATTCCGAGGAATCCAATAACTGGACTGGCGACCACGGTCCTGGATTGTCGGCGTGAACCTGGACTGGCACGACCCTCGGCAGACGATCACCCTAGGAACACCCAGCATCCACTGTGGTCGATCTTTGCCGTGCCTGCTGGTTGCGTTTCGGCAGGTCAGCATGATATTAAAGAAGAGTACGGTTGGGAGGGCATCGCCTGACTTTTAATCCATAGGTTCAGGGTTCGAGTCCCTGGCGGCCCACCACTATCTACCAGGAAATATAGCCGAGCGTCGACGTCCTTCGCGGACGATGTGAGGCACATGTGGGGCACGGTCAAGCCCCACATGCTGGCTGGTCACGGCGGTTCGCCGGAATCTCGAATTCTGGACTTATGGATTGAAAGTTCTCAGGGCTGGCCTTTGTGCTAGAAAGAGGATTTTTGATCTACCGAAATTATGTCGATTTTTACCTGTTCAAGGGCTCGAACGCAGCCGGCATCGAGGCCGGCCTGCCGGTCCGTGTATGCAGCGGGTGGTCGCGATGACCGCCGCCACCAGCAACGGCATAGTTTTCGCACGGTGTGCGTGCCGATCGGCCGAGACCGGCCGCCAGTTGGGCGCCCGTTGCCCACAGCGCGGCCAGCCGGGTCATGGCCGCTGGTACTACGACGCGCACGTGCCCGGCCCGGATGGCCGGCAGAAGCGGCTGCGGCGGGGAGGGTTCCTGACGCGCGCAGCGGCTGAGCAGGGCTTGGCCGAGGTCCTTGAGTTGGACGGTCCGGACGCCATGGCCGAGACCTGGACGATGAAGCGATGGCTGGAGTACTGGCTGTCGCTGTCGGAGGATCGGCTGCGTCCGTCGACGCTGCGGGCGTACCGGTCGGTGACCCGCACGCATCTGATTCCCTGGTTGGGCCGGTTCCGGGTGGCGGACCTGGACGGCCGCCGCGGGGTCAAGACTGTCCAGCGGGTGGTCGACGCGATATGCCGACAGGAAGTAGCCGATGGCGAGCTGATCGCGCCGGGCACGGTGCACGGGGTAATTGGGGTGCTGCGCAGCGCGCTGAGTGAGGCCCGACGGCAGGGCTTGGTGTCGATGAACGTGGCGTGGCGCCTTCGGCTGCCGCGGGGCGCTCGGCCGTTGGCGGTGGCGTGGACGCGGGAGCGGGAGGCGTTGTGGCGTGCCACCGGCGCTCGCCCGCCGGTGGCGGTGTGGGACGTCGAGTACGTTGCGGAGTTCCTGGAGGGGGTGCAGGACGATTGGCTGTTCCCGCTTTGGTGGCTGATCGCGCTGCGCGGCTTGCGCCGCGGCGAGGCCGTCGCGATACGCGGCACCGACCTGGACGCGCGGTACCGCGAGCTGAGTGTGAAGCGGCAGCTGTTGGTCGTTGACGGCAAGACGCACCTCGGACCGCCGAAGTCAGCGGCCGGGGTGCGGACGCTCGCGCTTGATGAGTTCACCAACCAGCTGCTGCGTGAGCACCGTCGGTCGCAGGAGCGTCGGTTCGCCAGTACCGGCCGTAACCCGCACGGTTACCTGTTCACTCAACCAGACGGGCGGCCGTTGCGACCGGACTGGCTCAGCCACCGTTTCCGCAGCTTAGTCCGCAAGCTCGAGCTGCCGCCGGTGCGGCTACACGACCTGCGGCACGGTGCGGCGAGCCTGGCCGGTGCGGCCGGGGTCGAACTGAAGGTGATCCAGCACGACCTCGGCCATTCCAGTGCAGTCACCACCGCCGACACGTACTGGACAGTGTTTCGCCAGTTGGCGCACACCGGGGTCGCCACAACGGCGGAGCTACTGCGGTCACACGCCCGAGTCAGGATGAACCTGGGTGAGGCTTCGCAGGCGTGATAGGCGAGGCGGAATGGGGCGCCGAAGGTGCCGACTGGTGGCGGCTATCGGCGTACGGCTTCGGGTGCAGAGCCGGGTACGTCACCGAGTACACGGATGCTATCGACATCTGCGAGTGCGGATACGGCTCGCGGCCGAGCTTGCTCCGCAACGACCACCTGCAGTCAGTCAGGGTGGTCGACCCGGCGGCGTCCGGATCTGGAGCCGATGAGCGGGTGTCGCCGACGGACGTTCATCACCCCCTGGCTTGATCGGCTTCGGCCGGTGGAATCCGGTGGCCGTCACGCCGAGCAATTCATTTGATGCATAGCACCCCCGAACACCTTACCTCCATCGGATCGCCAGAGTGATCCAGCCATCGACCCGCGCGACTTAGCCACGCCGAGCTTGACCAAACGCCCTCCTCCCTCGTCGACACGAAGAGGGAGATCAACCGGGTTTGACGAGCTTCGCCGTAGGCGCCAGGTGAAGAACAAGACTTACGAAACCGGACACCGTAATTCGACCAGAACGGAAGTCAACTGTCCGGGTGCATAGCAAGAAGGCGGGCTTAACGGAACATGGAGCGACTGTCGCGCATCAGACAGAGATGCATGGCGACCTATGCGCTTACCATGCAAGCTACATTAAGCTCGGGCCGGGAGGCGGTACGTGTTGGGCGCAGGAACCGTCGCTAAGCAGTTTGCGGAAGACTCAGAATCGGTCTTTCTCAACGTGATTCGGACCGCACCCGAGCCGATCAACGCGCAAGCGATCAAGGCCCAGGTGATTGAGGCAGGTGTCAAGAAGGTAGACGCCGATTACCGCTGGAGGCTTTTCCAACGCGGGGTCAAGTGGCATCCACAGATTACTGCCGTGAATAAGAAGTACGGATGGTCGGCCGAACGGCAGTCTGCCCGGAGCTCACTCGACGTGCTGGCCGGTTATCCGCTCAAGAAGTTGCCGCCTTGGGTCGCCCAACACCTCGTGCAGAACGTGGCTGCTGCGCTCGACGCCAGTGGGACGACCGCCTCTGGATGGGACCACGAATTCGAGGAGGCCAGGTTGGTTGCCGATCTTGCCGTGGCAGTCGAGGCCCTGCAGTCTCGCGGCGACACGATCACAGAAGTCGTGAAGCTCCTCACGGATGAGACGCGGCGCAAGCGGCTGTGGCCGCTCGGCCGGCCCGGCGAGAGTCTCCCATTCGACCCGGACTCCCACGAGGCCGAGTCGGGTGCACCGGACACCGGAGCCGTCGTTCGGGTCGTACGCTCCGGCTATATCTGGCGCGGAAGGGGTGAACCTATCGTAGCCGCCAAAGCGATCGTGGTCCTTTAGGTCGGGCCGCCATGGCCAAGAAACGCAGCACCAAGAAGCTGGTCAGTGCCCGGGAGCAATCGATCGACGCATTGTTCAGCACAGAGTCGTTCGCTCTCGACTACTACCAGCGCGAATACGTCTGGGACGAACCGCAGGTCGCGCGACTGATGAACGACCTCTCCCGAAAGTTTCTCGATCAGTGGAGCGACGAACACTCACTGGCCGACGTGAAATCGTACGATCCGTACTTCCTCGGCCCATACATCATCTGCACCGCGGACGGGCGGACCTCGCTGGTCGACGGCCAGCAGCGCATCATCACGCTTCTACTACTGTTGATCTATCTGCACCGGCAGGCAGCGACGACTCCGAAGGCAAGCAGCAGGGCCGGCAAACTCTTGACCTTGATCATGTCCGAGCGGTTCGGCAGGCGGACGTTCCGTGTAGACGTCGACGAGTACGGCGCCTGCTTCAACGCTCTGCTGAACGACCGTGGATTCGACGGCGCAGCCGCGCGGCCTCCTATCCGCCGCATCTGGCAGGCGTACCAGTACATCGACATCCACTACCCTGCACAGTTGCGCGGCGATGTCCTGGTCATGTTCATCGACTGGCTGCTCTACCGGGTCTCCCTGGTCGTGATGGACGCAGGCGACCGCGATCGGGCAGAGGAGATGTTCCAGTCGATCAACGACTGCGGCGTCCGGCTCTCGCCGATGGACCACCTCAAGCGTTTCCTGCTCAGTGACGCCGACGGGGATCCACGTGAGCTAGTACGGCAGCCGCCGTTTGAGATCTTGCTGGTGAACCGGGGTGGACGCGAGGCGACCACCGCGTGATCGTCTGTATGTTGTGGACATAACTTCAGATCTTGCGGTGGCCGCGTGCCACAGCGTAGCCGTTGGGCGATGGGAACGCGTGCTGGCCGAGGTGCTGGGCTGCTTCGCGGGCCGGTTCGGTCGGGTGGAACCGCGCCGTGCGGCCGGACAGTTCGTGACGGGATTGCTGGCTGACCTTGAGGTCAAGACGTGTTGGCAGTTGGCCGAGCAGGCCGGGCATGCCCGGCCGGACGCGATGCAGCGTCTGTTGTACCGGGCGGTATGGGACGCCGACGCCGTCCGCGACGACCTGCGGCAGCTGATCACCGGCCGGTTCGGCTGCCCGGACGCGGTCCTGGCCGTCGACGAGACCGGTGACCTGAAGAAGGGCATGCACACGGTCGGGGTGCAACGCCAGTACACCGGCACGGCAGGGCGGATCGAGAACAGCCAGGTCGGGGTATTCCTCGGCTACGCCGGCGTCGATGGGCACACCCTGATCGACCGGCGGGTGTATCTGCCGGCCTCGTGGACCGACGACCGGGACCGCTGCCACGCTGCCGGCGTGCCCGACGAGGTCGAGTTCGCGACCAAGCCGGAGCTGGCCGCGCAGATGATCACCGCGGCCCTCGACGCCGGAGTGCCAGCCGGGTGGGCTGCTGCGGACGAGGCTTACGGCAACAGCGCCGACTTCCGCGCTGGCCTACGCGAACACCAACTGGGCTACGTCTTGGCGGTGTCCCGCAGCCACCTGGTGCCGATCGACGGTGGCAAAACCCGGCTTCGCGCTGACCGGATCGCGGCTGACCTGCCGGCCTCGGCGTGGCAGCGCCGCTCAGCCGGCGCCGGATCGAAGGGGCCACGCTTCTACGACTGGGCCTGGCTCGATGACGTGTGCACCGACGCCGACCCCGACGACGGCGGCCAGCACAGCCTGCTGATCAGGAAGAACACCACCACCGGTGAGCTGGCCTTCTACCGCTGCTGGACCCCCAGACCGGCCACCCTCGCCCAACTCGTGCGGGTCGCCGGGATCCGCTGGAGCATCGAGGAGAGCTTCCAGGCCGCCAAGAGCCAGGTCGGCCTGGACCAGCACCAGGTCCGCCGCTGGAACTCCTGGCACCGGTTCACCACCCTCGCCCTGGCCGCCCTCGCCGTGCTGACAATCAGCGCCGCTGACGCCACCCACGACGAGCCCACCGACACGGAACTGATCACGCTGACCGTCAACGAGGTCCGCCGCCTGATCAACGCCTGCCTCATCCGCCCGATCACCGACCTCGCCCATCGTTTGCACTGGTCAGGCTGGCGACGACGGCATCAAGCCCGAGCCCGACGAGCCCACTACACACGCCGGCTCAAGCTCGAACTTCAGTCATGATCCCGAACGGCGGCTGCCGTACTAGAAGGCGCATGGACCACGATGGTGTCGGCTCTGGAAGACGTTGAGAAGGGCGCAGCGTTCGCCTACCTTCGGACCGTCTTCCGGGCGAGGTTTCCTGAGGCCGCGCACAAGCCGGGGCCGAGCCTGAACGACGCAACACACGAGTGGGTGCGGGCGCACGAGGCAGAGATCTGGCCCAACCGCAAGAACGGCGACCGGGTCCGCCTTATCACCGAGGTGCTGTACCCCTTCCACACCACATACGCCACGCTGCTGCAAGCACGATCCCGGATCAACCCGCAGCTGCGGGCCGTGCGGTACAACACATTCAACGGCATAGCCGAGCAGTTTGACCTCACCCTCGCTGCCCTGCGGTCCGGTGACTCGGAGACGGAGCGGGTACAGAAGGCCGGCTTGGTGGCCAATTTTCTCGATCTCTTCTACGTGACGCAGACGCTTGGCGACGAACCGGTCGAGCAGCAGCACATCGATGAGCTCGTCTCCGCGGTCATGCCTGCCGTACGACTGTCCGAGTCGGTTGAGGAGCTCAGCCGCGCCCTCGGGGAGCACGCCGCAGACTGGCCAGTCCGGCTGCAGCTCATCCCGGACCTGCGCTACGACACCAAACGCAGATTCGTGCACTACGTGTTGACTCGCCTGACCGCATGGGTCGAAATGGGCGCGACCAATGGCGAGGCAGATCCCACCGACCGCTTCCTCCTGCGCCGAGACCGTGACCGCGACTTCGAGATCGAACACCTCTTCACCAGCACGGCGTCGAAGTATGCGCACAAGGCACCCGACGCCCGCTACTACGGCTTCCTGCGGAATCGGATTGGGGCGCTCCTGCTCTTGGATGGCCTGGACAACGGTAGCTACGGCGGGATGCTCTTGGAGCAGAAGCTCGCGTCGTACCGGAAGGACACTCTGCTGGCCGGGATGCTCAACCCGGACTTCTTCCAACGAGGCAACGTCCGGCTTCGGAAGTTCCTCACCGGCGAAGGCCTGTACGGCATGATCGCTACCTATGACGCAAGCACCGCGCTGGAGCCGTTTATCGAGGCGCGCGGTCGCTTCTACTGCGAAGTCGCCAAGAAGATATGGAGCCTAGACGCACTCAGACTGGCCCCGCCGCCAGCGCCCGGCCCCCTCGCGCCCGGGAAGCGCACTCGCTACGGAGTCCGGTTCCAGGACTTGGTCGAGGCAGGCTTGGTAAGTGTGGGAGACCGGCTCGTCGGCCGCAGACGTGGCGAACTGTACTACGCCCGAGTCCGCCCAGAAGGAAGCATCGAGACCACTTCCGGAGTCGCAAGCGCGCCTACCAAAGCGATGGAAGACGCGGTCGGCGTAGCCAGCAACGGCTGGGCCTTTTGGGAGGTCGAAGGGACCAAGGAGCGGCTCGACACCATCCGGCAGCGCTACCTCGAACAGGTAGCCCGTTAGAGCCTCCGGTATCACGCGGCACCTGCTCGCCACTTGGCCTACCTCGATCCAGGCACCCTGGTCGTCCGTACTGGTCGCCGGGAGCTCGCCCGGCCCGTGGCAGCAGAGGTTCGATCTCGGCCCAGGGTGCGTCCGAGACAATCCACGGCGGCTGCTCACCCCTCCTCACGTTCAGACAGAACGATCCTCACCTCCCGAGGACACGCCCAACATCATTTCGTTAGGAGTTCTTACGCCAGCGACGAGCGCGGCGGAGTCGAGCTGGCTGGTCGAGGGTGCCAGAGCTGGGCCCGAAGCGTGCGGCGAGAACGGCCGCACCGACGTCCCCCGTTCGCAAGTCCAGTGTGAACCTGTGGCCGTGTTTTCTGGCATACCCGCGCGCTACTGTCCCGACGTGGCGGAAACAGGGAGTGATGCCGGGTTTGCTCAGCGCGTCAAGGCGCTGGCCTGCACTGCGCCGTTGCACGATCTTGATAACCGTAAGACGCAGGTCCAGACCGGAGACTTCTCCGTCTACCAGATGAGCGAGCTGGCGCTGAACGCCATCGATCTGGTCACCTTGGCGATGGACTTCGACGCGGGGGCTCCGTCCGAAAAGATTGAAGTTGACCTTTCCCGCTTTGCTGCTCGTCAGGCGCCCGACCACGACGCCGCCGAACACCGCCGGGTCGCCCGGTGGGTGCTGGAGAACCTACTCAACGTCGGCTCGACCGACCGGGGCTTCCGCGCGGTCTACGGAATGACCACCGGTGATGGCGTCTACAGTCGTTACGCGTTCGACTTCAAGCTGCTGGAAGAGGTCTCTGCGCCGGATGGCGGGATCTTCTTGCGGGCTACGAACGAGGCGGTCAACGTGCTCGTCGGTGCGCTCGAAATCGACATCGAGTCGGCACAGATCGCCGCAGACTTTCGCTTGGAGACGCTCATCCGGCGCGGCCGGCTGTCCGACGCTCAGGCCGCCGCCCAGGCCGCCCGCTACCGGACCATTCAGTACGGGGAGAAGCTGCGCCAGCGTCTGGAAGCGACCGAGCGCGATGTGCGCACCGTCGACTGGCTGCACGAGATGCCGCAGTTCATCGCCGAGGCGATCGAGCACATCGAGGCCCGCTATAAGGCGGAGAACGCCATTCTCGTCAACATCACCGAGGCGCGTGACACCGCCGATACCGCGGCCCGCAAGTTGCTGGCCGCCCAACTGGTCGAGGTCGTCCGTGACTGTCTGCGCCGGCATGAACAGTTGCAGGCAGCGTTGCAGGGCGCGGGTCGGCGGTTCCGGGTGCAGCAGGACCGGCAGACGTTCGCTCCGGGCAGCGCTGGGGCAGCCTTGGATCTGCGTGCCCAGTTACTCGTGCCGGTCCTCGCGCTGCCGGTCGCGCATGCTGACGAGGTTCTCGCCGCGTATTTCGTGCGCGGGGCTGGCGTGCGGGTTTCGTCGGCGCTGCGCCTTGTCGATCTGTTCACCGCGCTGGTGACCGCGCCGGCCGAGCGGGAGCTGCTCGGCGGCGAGGTCGAGGAGCCCGATCTTGACGAGGTCGTGGAGGAACCGGCCTTCCCGGCCGAGTGCTACGAGTTGCTCGATGACCTGCTCGATCTGGATGTGGAAGCGCCGCGGAGGCTGTCCGGTCTGCTGGAAGAGGCCCGCATCCGGCACCCGGAACTCGCCGCGCTCGTCGTGGTCCGGGTCATCGCGCTCGCCGCGCAGGAGATCAACCCGGCGATGCGTCATCGGGCATCCAGCGTCTTTATCGCCGTCGACGACGGAACGCCGCTGCACGATCCGGAGTACGGCGGAGCCGATCTCCTCGTGGCGCGTATCGCCATCGAGCGCGTTTACGCCGCCGACCGCCCTGTTTCTCGCATATCGACGTCGATACCGGAGGAGGATGCCGCGTGACAACCGCAGCGCAGCTCACGGCAGATGCGGCCCGGCTGATCGGCTACGGGTTTCGACCCAAGCTCGTACCGGCCCGCGATGACACGTACCGCGACCTCGTCCTGCGTGCCCGCACCGACGATGAGTTCGCGGCGGCGGTCCAGGCGGTCGCTACGGGCCTCGACCTGGTCGTCCTAGAGATCAGCGACCGCAGCGGCATCGTGTTCGGCTCCACCGAGGACAGCGTCTTCGCGGTGAAGATGACAGACTACGCGCGCCGCACCGGAGGCGAGGGCAAAGCGGCCGAGCGTGTTCTACACGCCCTAGCTCACCTGGGCGCGGCGACGTTGGCCTTTCCTCGTCCGGCCGACCTGGCCAACGAGACCTACTTGGGTCGCATCACCGTCGACGGCGTCGAGGCGTTTGTCCGTGAAGCCGCCGGCCGTCTCGCCGAGGCGGCCATCGAGACCGACACCGCGGACGTTGCGACCGATGAGCCAGGGCTGGAGGCAGCCTGGCGTGTCTACACGCGGCGCGCACGAACCGGTAGCACCGGCGATGGCCGCAAATTGGCCAGCAGCACGACGGGAATCGTGAGCAAAGCGCTGACCTTCCTGGCTGATCAAGGACTTCTCATGCGCAGGGGTGATGAACGCGGCGGCACCTTCCGGACCACACCCCGCTACCGCACCCAGGTGCGCGAGGCCGGCGTGGTCATGTTCGAGGAACTGCTCCGGCTCGGGATCACCGAAATCAGCGACGGCACCGGGACCGTCACGGTCGGCTGGACGGCCGAGTCGCTGGCGCGGCTGTAGGGAGAAGACGATGTACGAACTCAACCGCGTCCGGTTGTTCTGTGTCGGCCCGCGCGGAGCCCGGTACACGGATGTCACGCTGGACCTGTCCGGTGTCGGGCAGGTCATCGCCGGGCAGGGCAACCTGTTCGGTACGACCGTGCGGCGCCCCAGTCCGTACAGCTTGCTGCTGCTGGAGAACGGCGGAGGCAAGAGCGTGCTGCTCAAGCTCCTCTTCTCCGTCGTGTTGCCGGGCCGGCGCAACGCCGTCGGAGGGTCGGCCGCGGTGATGGAGAAGTTCGTTCTCGGCGACGACGCGGCTCACGTTGTCCTGGAATGGATGCATGTCCGCACCGGTGACCGTGTCATCACTGGGAAGACGCTGCAGCGGCGACGGAGCGGTTCGGCCGCCGACCGGCTGGCCGAACACTGGTGGTCGCTACGCCCTCACCACGGCGTGGAGATCGAGACCCTGCCGTTCACCACCGACGGCCGGCGGCTGCGCTTGGAGGGGTTCCGCGAGGCGCTGCAGGAGATCGATCGCGCGGCACCGATCACTCAGCTGACCTGGGTCGGCGCGGAGGTGGGCGCCTGGGCCGACCATTTGCGGGACACCGGGATCGAACCAGACCTGTTCGGGATCCAGCGACGGATGAACGCGGACGAGGGCGACGCGGCCAGCGCGTTCAAGTTCAAGTCCAGCCGGGAGTTCGTCGAATGGCTGCTGAAGATCGTTCTCGACGCCGAGGACGCGGTGAGCGTTGCGGGAAACTTCGCCAGCTACGCACGAACGGTCGGCGACCGGCACGCGATGCTGCTGGAGCGTGACTTCGCGGCTGGTGCTGTGGCGGCGTTGCGGCCTGTGGCGGACGCCTACGAGCGTCATCGGGCCGCACGCGCCAGCCGCGAGAGCGCCGTCGACGACGGGAACGCGCTGCTGCTGCGCATCCGGGCTCGGGAGGCGGCCGAAGCCGAGGCCACGCAGCGGTTGCGCCAGCTGGCCAAGGACGCCGCGGCGACTGCTACTGCCCGGGAAGGCGACCGCGATCGGGCGCGCGACGTCGTCAACGAGACCCGCCGACAGACGTTCGTCCTGGAACGCGCCGACGCCCAAGAAGCGCATGATCAGGCGAAAGCTGGGCGTGACGCCGCCGATGCCGACCTGCGCGCATGGGCGCTCGCCGACCTGATTGAACGCAAGGCGGCGGCCGAGCAGAGGTCGGCCCGGCTCGCTGAACACATCACCCAGGCCGAGCGTGATGCCCGGCCGGCGTTGGACGCACGCGATCGGGCTGCCGGTGCGTTGCTGAGCAAGTTGCGCGCCGAGGCAGCAGCCGCCCGCGACGAGCGAGATCGACAGAACAAGCTCGCGGCGGCGCACCTGGGCAGCGCCGCAGAACTAGACAAGGAAGGCAGACAAGCCCTCGTCGAGATCGAAGGGCAGCGGGCCGACCAAAAGGCGATCATGAGAGAGGTCGCTAGCAGCCGGGTGAAGGTGGAGGCCGCCGTCACAGCGGGCCTGCTCGCGGCGGGCCAGGGCGTGCCGGAGGCAGCGACCGAGGCGAAGGAGGCTGCCAGGATCGCCGCCGAGCGAATGCAACAGGGTGAGCAGGCATTCGAAAGCGCGAAGAGCGCCGTTCGTGAAACCGCGAAGGCCGCTCAGGAAACACGCGAGGCGTTGAGCGTCGCTCGCAGTCGCCACGAGGATGCCGACCGGGATCTCCAAGCTGTCCTCGACCCGGCCGCCCGGCTGACCGCGAACGAGCTCGTCCAGGTGGCACTGTCCACCGATGCCGTCGACATCGACATGTTCGACGGCAGCGCCGACGCGCTGGCCGAACGATTGCACGACGACGACGTGGAACGCGGGCTGGAGCTCGACGAGCTACGCGACGCTCAGCGCGAAGACCAGCGCCTACTCGACGCGCTCGGCGACGGCGGCCTGCTCCCGCCGCGCGTCGAGGTCGAGGCGAGCCTGGAAACCCTGCGAGCCGCCGGTGTCGGGGCGCACGCCGGCTGGCGCTACCTGGCAGAAAACGTGCCCGCCGCCGAGCGCGGCCAGGTGATCGAAGCGCATCCGCAGCTGGCCGACGGTGTCGTCATCGTTGACCCCGCCGCCATGCCCGCCGCCCGCCAAGCGCTGAACGCCGCACGACTGCTCCCGGCCGCCGCGGTGGCCGTCGGCACCGGCGCCCGCATGTTGACCACCCTCGCCGAGCAGTCGGGTTTCGATCCGGCCGAGGCAGTCGGCGAGCAGTTCGTCGTGCAGCCCAACACGGCGCTGTTCGACGCCGAGGCCGCGGAGATTAAACGTGGCCAACTCCGCGAGGCGATGGAGCAACGCGGCAACGAGATCAACTCTGTCACCGCCACGCTGACGAGCCTTCGGGAGGTTCAGGCTGAGCTGGCCGCCTGGCGGCGGGGTTGTCCTGCTGGACGGCTCGTTGAGCTGCGCGAAACCCTCACCACCCGTGAGCAGGAGCTGAGGGATGCTACGGAAGCCGACGGCATCGCTGTTGCTGCAGCCGAGGCGGCTGCGACGCTTGCTGAGCAGACTGAGGACGAACTCCGCGATCTTCGCCCGATCGAACGGGCCGCCGCTGACCGCGCCGGGGAACTGGACCGGCTCGCGACAGCCGTAGCGGCTACTGAAGAGCAGCGCAAGCGACTACCCGAGATCGACGATGCGATCCTCTTGGGCGAGCGGACCGTCGAAGAACTGACCCAACAACGCGACCGAGCGCAGGAGCAGGCGACCGAGGCCGCACTTGCCGCCGAGAACGCGAACGCCCGTGCCGAGCGTCACCGTGCCGAAATGGGCGACGTTGTCACCTCCACCGGCGAGCGCCCCGCAACCGTGCCGCCCGACGACATCCCGATGCTGCGCTCCGCCTATCAGGCTGCGGCAGCCGCCTACGCGGCGGTCGAGGTCGGCCAAGACCTGCGCGCCGCAGCCGACACTGCGGACTCCGATGCGGCACGGCTACGAGCCGACGTCGACGGCCACGACCCGGACGACATCGCCCGCGCATCGGAGCTGCTGAGAAGCCCGGACGGCGCGGATACACCCGGTCGACAAGCCGCCATCGCCCGAACCAAGCGTGAACGGACTCGCCGCGATGAAGCCATGAGCGCCGCCAAAGAAAAGGTCGGCGTGGTCACCGGAGAGCTGAAAGCGGTGACACCGTCGGACAACCGCAACGTGTGGATCCAGCTGCCCGAGGAACGCCGGCCCACCAATGTTGAACACGGCCGACAATTGCTGACGGCAGCGATCGTTGACCAACGGGCCAGCCAGCAACGCTACGAGGAGTCATTCGCCGAAGCAACGCGCCTGCAACAGCGCGCCGGCGACGCCGGCGAGGCGACCCGTGCCTTCGGTGCCGTCGGCGAGCCCCTGGCAGCCCGCCTGGACCAGCCCGACGTCGACGTGGACACCGGCTCCGTTGAACCGTACGCCGGCACCTCGGAGCATGCCCGCATAGCCGCCGCGGCGGCGCAGGAAAGGCTGCGGGAGACCATGGCAGCCGATCGGAGCGCGCATCAGGAGGTGACCCGGCTGGTCGATGTGGCGGTGCGCCTGGCCAGCGAACCGAAGTTCGAGGCGATGACCAACGTCGCCCGGCGCGCCCTTGTTGGCCTCGATCGGGAAAAGCTGGCGGCCCGCGCGGGCGAGTTCGCCACTCAACTCGACCAGCGTCTGGCTACCCTCACCAGCGACCTCGACTCCGCCAGCCGGCATCGCAAGCTAATCGTCGATCGGCTGGCCGCGCTCGTCGACGGCGCCCTCAAAACCTTGAGAACCGCATCCCGGCTCTCCAAACTGCCCGCCGGGCTCGGCGAATGGGAAGGCAAGGAGTTCCTGCGCATTCGCTTCGCCGAACCCGATCCGAGCCTGCTCACCGCCCGGGTCGGCGAGGTCGTGGACGAGTTGTCCGCTACGGCCACCGGACGAGCCGGCAGCGCACCTGCACCAAAGCGGGACGGCATTGCTTTGCTGCTGCACAGCATCGAGGCAGCCGTGCCGAAGGGCTTCCTCGTCGACCTCCTCAAACCCGACGCGGTCCTGCGTGACGAACGAGTGCCGATCGAGAACATGAACGAGGTGTTCTCCGGTGGGCAAGAGCTGACCGCCGCCATCGTGCTCTACTGCACGATGGCGGCCCTGCGGGCCAACGAACGTGGCCAGATTCGGGCTCGGCACTCCGGCGTGTTATTCCTAGACAATCCGATCGGCAAGGCCAGCGCCGAATACCTCCTGGAACTGCAACAAGGCGTCGCGGCGGCGCTCGGCGTGCAACTGGTGTACACGACCGGGTTGTCCGACGACCGCGCCTTGTCGGCCTTCCCCCTGTGGGTGAGAATGCGCAACGACGCTGACCTGCGGGCCGGACTGAAACACATTCGCGTCGCCGAGGTTGTGCGTCGCCAACTGCCCGAGCCGTTCCCTGACGACGACCCGTCGCCGAACGGGGCCGCGTTGGGTACGGTCACCGCCACGCGTGTCTACCGCAGGCCCGTATGAGCGTCGGGACCTCCCCAGCGTCGCCGGCGGAGCAACCGCTGAGCCCGCGCGCCGCGCGGCTGGCCACGGAGCTTGAAGCCTGGGGCAGGCGCACCATCACGCTCGCCGAGCTCTGGCCGCTGTTCGCCCGCGTCGACCCGGCCTCAGCCACGCGGCCGACCCGCCGCGCTGATCTCGCCGCCACGATCGCCGCACTGGCCACGGCCGGCATGGTGACGACATCGAGGAACCTCGACCGAACGGCCGAACCGCCCCTGCCGGCAAGGCTGACGGTCTCTCAGCCAATAGCAACAATGTCCGCCGCCGCGCTGGCCCTAGCGGTGCCGTGGCGCCCGGAACTCGCCTGGGCGGCAACGGCGCGGCTCACCGTCGGGCAGGTCGGCGTGCTCCAAGTTGTGAACACCTGGCTGCGCGACCACGGCCGAGACAACGACGTCCTGCCCCTGCGAGAGCGATCCCTGGAACTGTTCGGGTACGAGAAGCGACTCGACGCTTTGCTAGGCACGTCGCTGTTCGGCCCGGACCGTCTCACCCTGCGAATGCTGCGCACCTTCCGATCCCGTCCACCATTTCCCGTCCGCCGCATAGGCGACGGCCCAATCCTGCTGGTCGTCGAGAACGCCGACACCTTCGACTCCCTGCGCAGGGCGCTGGCCGCCGCCTCCAGCGCGGTCGGGCACATCGCGTGGGGTGCGGGCGCGGCCTTCGAGGCATCGGTGCTCAGTATCGGCGAACTACCCGACATACGCGACGTCGCCTACTTCGGCGACCTCGACGCTGACGGGTTGCGCATCCCCGCATCGGCCGCTGTGTCGGCCGCCGCCGAGAATCTACCTCCCATACGTCCAGCCCACGGCCTGTACCAACTACTACTCGATCAGGGTTCTCCGCAACCAGGTCAGGGGCACATCGATCCGGACCGGGCCACCGCGCTCGCAAGCTGGATCGGCAAACCAGCGGCGACGGTCGAAGATCTACTGGTCAGAGGGCTGCGCATTCCGCAGGAGGCCGCGTCGGCCAGGCTGCTCGGCCACACCCTCGACAGCTGGATTGCCGACTTGCGCTGACTCCCTTTTGGGGCATGGCACGGCCTGAGGCGACGACGCCACGGTAGCGCGCAGGCCAGAGTGTCGACGACCGGGAGTGACAGCCCGCGGATTCCGGTGCCGCGATGGCAGCTCGCCCCGAGCCCGGTGACTCCAGGCGAGGACATCACCGGGACGTTGCGCACCGGGCCGATGTATATAAACGTCTCGGTCGGCCAGTTCGATCAGCCGCATGGGCCGATTCGACCCCGGGCCGCTGTACGAGCAGTTGGGTCTCGCCCGGTAGCAGGGCCGCACCAGCCTAATCGCCCGGATCGATGAGGGATCGCGGACACCGATCGCGGGACGCGGTGTGCACGCGCCTGCCTTGAAGTAGCGGTGCGATCGAAGGCAACATCTACATGCTGAAGACTATCCGATCGCTTGCCACGGGCGCGGGTCTTCGCGTGGGCCCGGTTCACAGCCTCTGCCGATGTGACAGTGTCGGGCAGAAGGTCACGTCCGCGCTGGTGGTGTAAGAGACGGCCATCGCTGGATCCGGTCTGATGCTATGCGGCGATCGGGGTGTGATCGGCCTGTTCGGTGTCG
>NZ_JBFAGS010000030.1:0-47025 GCF_040653835.1 Micromonospora sp. NPDC050980
ACATTCCGAACCCGGAAGCTAAGCCCTCCAGCGCCGATGGTACTGCACTCGGGAGGGTGTGGGAGAGTAGGACACCGCCGGACAATCTTCCAGTCGAGGGCCGCCCCAGCAGGGTCGGCCCTCGACTGCGTTAGCGTTCTGGCGGAAACGCCATCAGGAAGGATGCACCTGTGAGCTCTGGACCGCAGGGCGGGGACGGCCCCCGCCGCTACGAGGATCGCGCCGACCGTGGCCAGGGGCGCGGCGACGCCCGCCGCGATGACCGCCCCTCGTACCGGGGTAGCCGTGACGACCGCGCCGGCGGCAGCTACGGCCGGGACAGCCGTGGCGGTGCCGGTGGTGACCGTCGTGACGGTGGCTTCCGGGGTGGTGACCGTCGTGAGGGTGGTTTCCGTGGTGGCGACCGCGACGGTGGTTTCCGGGGCGGTGACCGTCGCGAGGGCTACGCCGGCGGCGAGCGTCGTGACGGTGGCTTCCGGGGTGGTGACCGTCGTGAGGGTGGTTTCCGCGGTGGCGACCGCGACGGTGGTTTCCGGGGCGGTGACCGCCGCGAGGGGTACGCCGGCGGCGAGCGTCGTGACGGTGGCTTCCGCGGTGGTGACCGTCGTGAGGGTGGTTTCCGTGGTGGTGACCGTCGTGAGGGTGGTTTCCGTGGTGGCGACCGCGACGGTGGCTACCGGGGCGGTGACCGTCGTGAGGGTGGTTTCCGTGGTGGTGACCGCGACGGTGGCTACCGCGGTGGTGACCGTCGTGAGGGTGGTTTCCGCGGTGGCGACCGCGACGGCGGTTTCCGGGGCGGCGAGCGTCGCGAAGGTGGCTTCCGAGGTGGTGACCGTCGTGACGGCGGCTACGGCCGGGACAACCGCTCGGCGGGTGCGTCGGGCACCGATCGTCGTGAGGGTGGTTTCCGGGGTAGCGAGCGTCGCGAGGGTGGCTTCCGTGGTGGGGAGCGTCGTGAGGGTGGCTTCGACCGGGACAACCGCAGCAGTGCCGGCGGCGGCCGGCGTGAGGGTGGCTACAGCCGGGACAACCGCTCAGGGGGTGCGCCGGATACCGATCGCCGTGAGGGTGGTTTCCGGGGCGGTGATCGCCGTGAGGGTGGTTTCCGGGGCGGCGAGCGTCGCGATGGCGGGGGCCGGCGTGACGGCGGCTTCCGGGGCGGTGACCGCCGCGAGGGCTACGCCGGCGGCGAGCGTCGTGACGGGGGCTTCCGTGGTGGCGAGCGTCGCGAGAGCGGGTTCCGTCGTGACGACCGTGAAGGCGGCTACCGCGGCGGCGACCGCCGTGAGGGCTACGCCGGCGGCGACCGCCGTGACGCTGGGCACCGAGGCGGGCGCAGCGAGCGGGGCGGGGAGCGCCGCGGTTTCGGCGACCGGCCGGAGCGGGACGACCGCCGGCCGGGCACCTACGGCTCGCAGCGTGAGCGACAGGACGAGCGTGGCGAGGGTCGTACCGGCGAGGCGCCGGACCTGCCGGACGAGGTGGTCGCCAGCGACCTCGACTCGACCGTCCGGGCCGAACTGCTCTCCCTCGCCAAGCCGGTGGCGGAGACCGTCGCCCGGCACCTCGTCGCGACCGGCCTGGTGATCGACGAGGACCCGACGCTGGCGTTGGCGCACGCGATGGCGGCCCGCCGGCTCGCCTCGCGCATCGCTGCCGTCCGGGAGGCGGTCGGGCTGGCCGCGTACCACGCGGGGGAGTGGCAGACAGCCATCGCCGAACTCCGGACGTACCACCGGATGACGGGTCTGCAGATCCACCTGGCGGTCCTGGCCGACTGCGAGCGCGCGCTGGGCCGGCCGGAGCGGGCGATCGACCTGTTCCGTGGCGCGGATCGGAAGAAGCTCGACCAGGCCGTGGCGATCGAGCTGTTGATCGTGGCCGCCGGTGCGCGGGGCGACCTGGGGCAGAAGGACGCGGCCGTGGCGATGCTGCAGGTCCGCGAGCTGACCGCCGACTCGACCGAGCCGTGGGCGGCGCGGCTGCGTTACGCGTACGCGGACGCCCTGCTCGCGGTGGGCCGGCGCGAGGAGGCGCGGGAGTGGTTCTCCCGGGCCGCCGACGTCGACTCCGAGGGTGAGACGGACGCCGCCGAGCGGATGCTGGAACTCGACGGCGTGCTGATCGAGGGAGACGACGAGGACGACGAGGACAGCGGCGTCGACGAGGACGACGAGGACGACCGGGACAGTGTGCGGGGCGACGACGAGCGGGTCGCCACAGCACGTTCGGATGACGCGGCTGGGGGCGGATACCGGGACCGCGACGCCGGTGGCCTGGCCGACGACGAGCTGACCGACGCCGAGGCCGGCTCGCTCGCCTCTGCCGCCGACGCGTCCACCGAGCCGGACCGCCCGTCGGGCGATGACGTCCCGGCCGGCGGCGGCCGGACCGCGGATGCCCGGACCGGCGGCCGGGACGGCGACGTCCGGGTCGGCGGGGACGAGGCGGCGGAGCGCCGGTGACCGGGCACTCCGGGAGCACCGGTTCCGGCGCGGATCGCGACCGTGCCGGTGCCGGTGGGCGGTTGATCGACGAGTACGCGCTTGTCGCGTTCGACCTTGACGGGGTCATCTACCTGATCGACCGGCCGATCCCCGGCGCGGTGGAGGCGGTCAGCCGGCTACGTGCGGAGGGACGGGCGGTCGCGTACGCGACGAACAACGCCTCCCGCCGTTCCAGCGAGGTGGCCGACCTGCTCACCGGCATGGGCGTGCCGGCCGAGCCAGCGGAGGTGCTCACCTCCGCCGCCGCCACGGCCGAGCTGCTCGCCGACCGGTTGCCGGCCGGTGCGCCGGTGCTGGTGGTCGGTGCGGAGGCGTTGCGGGCCGAGCTGCGCGCGGTGGGCCTGCGGCCGGTGTCGACGGCCGAGGAGCAGCCCGCCGCCGTGGCTCAGGGATACGGGCCGGAGGTGGACTGGTCCGACCTGGCCGAGGCGTCCCTGGCGGTGCGGGCGGGAGCGCCCTGGTACGCCACCAACACCGACCGCACGCTGCCCAGCCCGCGGGGGCCGCTGCCCGGCAACGGTTCGCTGGTGGCGGTGCTGCGCACCGCGCTCGACCGGGACCCGGACGTGGTGGTGGGCAAGCCGGAGCCGGCGTTGTTCGCGACCGCGGCCCGTCGGGCCGGAACCGGTCGCACCCTGGTGGTGGGCGACCGGTTGGACACCGACATCGAGGGCGCCCGCCGGGCCGGCCTGGACAGCCTGCTGGTGCTGACCGGGGTCAGCGACGCGGCCGAGCTGCTGGCCGCGCCCGAGTCGCGCCGGCCGACGTACGTCTCCTTCGACCTGGCCGGGTTGTTCGACCCGGAGGCCGTGGTGGCGGTGCCCGGCCGGCCGGGCACCAGCGGCTGGTCGGTGACCGGGGCCGGCGGGGAGCTGGCGCTCGACGGCGCGGGACGGCCGTTGGACGCGCTCGCGGCGCTCTGCGCGGCGGCCTGGTCGACGGCGGCCGGGCCACGGGTGCGGGCCGGGTCCCCGACGGCGGCGCAGGCGCTCGCCGCGTTCGGCCTCGACGACTGAGCGGCGGCCCTCAGAGCAGCTTGCGGAGCTTCATCAGGTCGAACGGGTTCGCCTTGACGGACACCCGCCGGGCGGCCACCGCCGACATGATGTCGAGCTTGCCGTGCACCAGGGCGACCAGGTCGTCGCTGCCGGTGCTCAGCGCGATCTTGGCTTTGGGGTCGTCACCGTCGGTCAGACCGACCAGCCGGCCACCTTCGAGCCGCCCGTGGAAGGCCGTGTCCAGGTCGGTGATCCGGCAGGCCAGGGTGCGGTCGAGATCGATGCGCCCCTGTGCCTCGACGTGCCGGTCGAGCCGGTCGGCCAGGTCCTGCAACGCCTGCCGGCAATCGTCCACGCTGGCCACATCGTCTCCTCACCACGAGCCACACCGCTCCCGGCACCGTACCGCAACGACGCGTCGCAGGTGCCCGGTAGCGTGGCACGTGCACACCCCGCCCCGCGGAAGGAATCAGGCATGCAGGACGCGTGGCGCGCCTACCTCGAGCTGGCCATGGGCCTGACGGAGGCGCCCCGGAAGAAGGCGCAGGACACGGTGAGGCGGGTCGTCGGCCAGGGTGGCGCGACGGCCGGGCAGCTCCAGTCGCTCGCCGAGGAGCTGCTCGCCACCGGCCTGGCGAACCGGGAGGCGCTGACCAAGCTGGTCCGTTTCGAGGTCGACCGGGCCCTGGGCGCCGTCGGCCTGGCCACCGCCGACGAGGTGGCCGAGTTGACCCGCCGGGTGCACGATCTGGAGCGGCGGTTGCGCGAGGCACGCACCCTCCCCGCGCCGGCCGCCGCCGGTTCAGCCGCGCCGGCGCGCCCGACGCCCGCACCGGCCGGTGCCGAGCCGGCAGCGGCCGGGTCGGGGCGCCGCGCTGAGCCCGCACCGGCCGGGGAACCCGACGCCGCGCCCGCGAGGAAGGCGGTGGCGAAGAAGGCAGTGGCGAAGAAGGCGGTGGCGAAGAGGGCGGTGGCCAAGAAGGCGATCGCGAGGAAGCCCGCGGCGACGGTGGCGCGCACGCCTGCCGACGAGCCGCCCGCCGCGCCGGCCCGGCCGGCGAAGAAGAGCGCCGGCCGGGCGGCCACCTCGTGACCGCGCCGCACCGGCCCGGACCGCCGCCGCGTCCCGGACCACCACCGGGTGCGCGAACCGGGCCGCCGCCCGGCGTCCGCCCGGCACCGACCGAGGAGGTGGGCGAGGCTCGGCACCCGGCCGTGGACGCCGCGGTGCGGGGCATGGCCAACGCCGAGGCGCTCGCCCCGGCGGACCAGATCGCCCAGTACGAGGCGGCCTACGAGACGTTGCGCGAGACGCTCGCCAGCATCGACCAGGCCTGAGCAGACGCGGAGAACGGACACCGATGGCTCGTCGTACCCGGCTGGACGCCGAACTCGTCCGGCGTGGCCTGGCCCGCTCCCGCGAGCAGGCCGCCGCGCTGGTCGAAGCCGGCCGCGTCCACCTGCGCGGAGTGCCCGCCCGCAAGGCCGCGGCCATGGTCGACCCGGCCGACCCGTTGCTGGTCACCGGCGAGGACCCGGCGGAGGACTACGTCTCCCGCGGCGGGCACAAGCTGGCCGGCGCGCTCGCCGCGTTCGCACCGGGCGGGCTGGCCGTGACCGGCCGGCGGTGCCTGGACGCGGGCGCGTCCACCGGTGGCTTCACCGACGTGCTGCTGCGCGCCGGCGCAGTCGAGGTGGTGGCCGTCGACGTCGGTTACGGGCAGCTCGCCTGGCCGCTGCGCAACGACGAGCGGGTCCGGGTGTTCGAGCGCACGAACGTGCGTACCCTCACGCCGGAGACGATCGGCGGCCCGGTCGACCTGACGGTCGCCGACCTGTCGTTCATCTCCCTGCGTCTGGTGCTGCCCGCGCTGGCCGCCTGCACCGGCCCCGCCGGCGACCTGGCCTTGATGGTCAAGCCGCAGTTCGAGGTGGGCCGGGAGCGGGTCGGCGCCGGCGGTGTGGTGCGCGACCCGGCGCTGCGCGCCGAGGCGGTGCTCGACGTGGCCGCCGCCGCCGCGCGCCTCGGCCTCGGCCTGGCCGACGTGGCGGCCAGCCCGCTGCCCGGGCCGAGCGGCAACGTCGAGTTCTTCGTATGGTTGCGCCGGGACGCGCCGGCCGCCGAACCCGACCGGGTCCGCGCGGCGGTCGCCGCCGGCCCGCAGGGCGCCGCCGCGACGGCGGCCACGACCGAGGAGGTGTCCGGGTGAGTCGGACCGCGCTGCTGGTGACGCACACCGGTCGTCGACGCAGCACCGAGCACGCCCGTGCGGTGGCCGCCGACCTGATCTCGAACGGGTTCGAGGTGCGGGTGGTCGCCGAGGAGGCCGACGACCTCGACCTGCCCGGCGTGGTGCCGGTGACCGGCCCGGAGGCGGCCGAGGGCGCGGAGATCGTCTTCGCGTTGGGCGGGGACGGCACGTTCCTGCGCGCCGCGGAGCTGGCCCGCCCGGCCAAGGCGCCGTTGCTCGGCATCAACCTGGGCAAGGTCGGCTTTCTCGCCGAGGCCGAGATCAACGACCTGGACACCGCGGTACGCGACGTGGTGGCTCGCCACTACACCGTGGACGAACGCCTCACCCTCGACGTGACCGCCGAGTTCGACGACGGGCCGACCATCGAGTCGTGGGCGCTCAACGAGATCAGCGTGGAGAAGGGCGAGCGTGCCCAGATGCTGGAGCTGCTCGTCGACGTGGACGGCCGGCCGTTGTCGCGCTACGGCTGCGACGGGGTGGTCTGCGCGACCCCGACCGGCTCCACCGCGTACGCGTTCTCCGGCGGCGGGCCGGTGGTCTGGCCCGAGGTGGAGGCGTTGCTGCTGGTACCGATCAGCGCGCACGCGCTGTTCAGCCGTCCGCTGGTGACCGCGCCGACCTCCACGTTCGCGATCACCGTCGACCCGTTCACCACCCTCGCGGTGCTCTGCTGCGACGGCCGGCGGGTCTACGACCTGCCGCCCGGCGCCCGGGTCACGGTGCGCCGGGGAGCGTTGCCGGTGCGCATCGTGCGATTGCGGGCGCGCCCGTTCACCGACCGGCTGGTGGCCAAGTTCGGCCTGCCCGTGCAGGGCTGGCGCGGCAGCCGTCGCTGAGCGGCGCGTCAGAGGGACCGGCTCGTCGGGCGCGCGTTACGGTGGGCGTACGGGCCGCGTCGAGGTGCGTCCGGGCGTGGCGGTGAGGCCCGCCGTTCCCGGACGATGCGCGGCCCGCGGGTCGCGGGTCCGGCCAGGGGTGGCCGGGGCCGTGACGGGTCGGGGCGTCGGGGCGTCGCGGCCGGCCGCGGCGGGCGGACCGGCGCGCCGTGCCCGGTCGGGTGTCGACCCCGGTCGGGCCGACAGGTCGATGAGCCGCCGCCGGAGGAAGCGGCGGAGCGCGACCTGGTCGAGCACCCGACGCCCCACCACCTCCCCCAGGTTCCGAGCGCCCTGATGCACGGAACGAGTGGCTATCCGGCTGCTGATAGGCGCACTTTCCGTGAATCAGCGCGGACGGGGGTGGGGGTGGGGGTGGGGACGGGGGTGGGGGTGGGGTGGGGTGCTGTGCCGGCTGGTCAACTGTCACCCGGCGGGGCTACTGTCGGGTGCTGTGCTGGAAGAGCTGCGCATCACCGGACTGGGCGTCATCGAGGACACCACGCTGCCCCTGGCCGGGGGGATGAACGTCATCACCGGCGAGACCGGTGCCGGCAAGACCATGGTGGTGACCGGCCTCGGCCTGCTCTTCGGCGGCCGGGCCGACGCCGGCCGGGTGCGGGCCCAGCCGGGCCGTGCGCTGGTGGAGGGGCGGCTGCGGCTGCGCGGCCGGGTGGCCGAGACGGTGCACGCCCGCATCGTCGACGCCGGCGGCGAGCCCGATGAGGACGGTTCGCTGCTGCTCAGCCGCAGCGTCACGATCGAGGGTCGGTCCCGGGCGCACCTGGGCGGGCGCAGCATGCCGGTGTCGACGCTCGGCGAGGTCGGCGAGCAGGTGCTGGCCGTGCACGGCCAGTCCGACCAGTTGCGCCTGCTGCGCCCGGCGGAGCAGCGGGGCGCGCTCGACCGGTTCGCCGGCGGTGAGCACGAGAAGCTGCTCGACGGGCTGCGCGAGACGTACGGGCGGTGGCGGGCGGTGGTCGACGACCTGGCCGACCGTCGCCGCAACGCCCGCGAGCGCAGCCAGGAGGCGGACCTGCTGCGGTTGGGCCTCGACGAGATCACCCGGGTCGACCCGCAGCCGGGGGAGGACGACGAGCTGAAGGCCGAGGCGCAGCGGTTGGAGCACGCCGAGGGGCTGCGCACCGCGGCCCAGGTGGCGCAGCAGTGCGTGGCCGGCGGGGTGGAGGCGACCGACGACACCCCGGACGCGGCGGTGCTGCTCGGCACCGCCCGCCGCACGCTGGAGGCGCAGGCCGGCACCGACCCGGCGCTCGGCGAGTTGGCGACCCGGTTGGAGGAGGCCGCCACGCTGGTCACCGACGTGGCCGCCGAGCTGTCGACCTATCTGACCGCGCTGGACGCCGACCCGGCCCGGCTCCAGACGGTCTACGAGCGTCGCGCCGCCCTGCGCGCGCTCACCCGCAAGTACGCCGACGACGTCGACGGCGTGGTGGCGTGGGCGGAGCGGGCGCGGATCCGGCTGTCCGATCTGGACACCTCCGACGAGCTGTTGGACGAGCTGGACCGGGAGGCGTCGCGGCTCGCCGGTGAGGTGGCCGACCTCGCCGGCCGGGTCTCCGCCTCGCGGCAGGAGGCGGCCGTGCGCTTCGCCGAGCAGGTCACCGTCGAGCTGGCCGGGTTGGCCATGCCGCACGCCCGGATCGAGGTGGCGGTGCTGCCGCGCCCGGCCGGACGGGCCGAGCCGAGCCTGCCGGTCAACGGCGTCGAGGCGGGCGTGGGCGCGGACGGCGCCGACGAGGTCGAGCTGCGGCTGTTGGCGCACCCGGGTGCGCCGGCGCTGCCGTTGCAGCGGGGCGCCTCCGGCGGTGAGCTGTCCCGGGTGATGCTCGCCATCGAGGTGGTCTTCGCCGGGTCCGGCGGGCCGCCCACGCTGGTCTTCGACGAGGTCGACGCCGGTGTCGGGGGTCAGGCCGCGGTGGAGATCGGCCGGCGGCTGGCCCGGCTGGCCCGCAGTCACCAGGTGTTGGTGGTCACCCACCTGCCACAGGTCGCCGCGTTCGCGGACCGGCACCTGGTGGTGGCGAAGGACACCGGGGGCGCGGTGACGACCAGCGGCGTGCGGGTGGTGGAGGACACGGAGCGGGCCCGGGAGTTGGCCCGCATGCTCGCCGGTTTGCCGGACTCGGATCTGGGTATCGCCCATGCCGAGGAACTCCTGGCCGTGGCGGCCAAGGAAAGACGCCCGTGATGCCCCGATTGTGAGCGCAAGCACACCGGGGCGCGTTCCGGTGTGCTTCCCTGGGTAGGCGGCCCTGCTCAGGCATGTCGCGACAGCAGACCCTGCCCCACATGCCAGGATGGTCACGATGCGTCTACCCACACTGCGCCGGACCCGGACCGCGGAACCGGGCTCGATCCTCGGCACCGCACGCCTCGACCGCCGGACGAAACGGCTGGTCGGTCGCCTGCGCCCCGGTGACATCGCGGTCATCGACCACGTCGACCTGGACCGGGTGGCCGCCGACTCGCTGGTCGCGGTGGGGGTCGCCGCGGTGCTGAACGCCAAGCCGTCGGTGTCCGGGCGCTACCCCAACCTCGGCCCCGAGGTGCTGGTCGCGGCCGGCATCCCGCTCCTGGACGACCTGGGCGAGAGCGTCTTCGAGCAGGTTCGCGAGGGCGACGTGGTGCGCATCGAGGGCAACACGGTCTTCGTCGGCGCCGAGCCGGTCGCGCACGGCGCGTTGCAGGACGCCGAGACGGTGGCCAAGTCGATGGCGGACGCCCGGGAGGGTCTGTCGGTGCAGTTGGAGGCGTTCGCCGCCAACACGATGGACTACCTCCGGCAGGAACGCGACCTGCTGCTCGACGGCGTCGGCGTGCCGGAGATCCAGACCCAGGTGCAGGGCCGGCACTGCCTGATCGTGGTCCGGGGCTACGACTACAAGGCCGACCTGGACGTGCTGCGTCCCTACATCCGCGAGTTCAAGCCGGTGCTGATCGGCGTCGACGGTGGGGCCGACGCGCTGGTCGAGGCCGGCTACACGCCTGACATGATCATCGGTGACATGGATTCGGTCACCGACGACGTGCTGCGCTGCGGCGCCGAGGTGATCGTGCACGCCTACCCCGACGGGCGGGCCCCGGGCCTGGCCCGGGTCAACGGCCTGGGTGTGCCCGCGATCACGTTCCCGGCGGCGGCCACCAGCGAGGACCTGGCCATGTTGCTGGCCGACGAGAAGGGCGCCTCGCTGCTGGTGGCCGTCGGCACCCACGCCACCCTGGTGGAGTTCCTCGACAAGGGCCGCGGCGGCATGGCGTCGACGTTCCTCACCCGGTTGAAGGTGGGCGGCAAGCTGGTCGACGCCAAGGGCGTCAGCCGCCTCTACCGGCAGAGCATCTCCGGTTCCTCGCTGCTGCTGCTGGTCCTCTCGGCGGTCGCCGCGATGGCCTCCGCGGTGGCGGTCTCCACCGTCGGCAAGGCTTATCTGGGCGTGGTCTCCGAATGGTGGGACAATTTCGTGTTCCAGCTCGGCCAGCTCTTCTAGCTCCCCCGACGATCAAGAGGCTGCAAGCGTGATCAACTTCCGCTACCACGTGGTGTCCCTGACCGCGGTATTCCTGGCCCTGGCGATCGGCCTGGTGGTCGGCACGGCCGCCCTGAACGGGCCGGTCGCCGACGCGCTCCGGGAGAACGTCAACGGCCTGCGCAAGGACAACTCGCTGATGCGCCAGGCGGTCAACGACATGCAGAAGCAGTTGGAGACCGAGGAGGACTTCGCCGCCGAGATGGCGCAGGTCGTCCTGCCCGGCAAGCTCGCCGACCGCCGGGTGCTGGTGCTCACCCTGCCCAGCGGCCGGGATCAGGCCGAGGGTGTCATCAAGATGCTCCGCACCGCCGGCGCCGACGTCACCGGCCGCATCGACATCCAGGACAAGTTCATCAACCCGGACAGCAACAACAACCTGCTGGAGCTGGCGGTCACCGCCGCTCGCCCGAACAGCGCCCCCGCCACCAACCTGCCCGGCAACGGGCACGGCGTGGAGACCTCCAGCGCGCTGTTGGCCAACGTCCTGGTGGACCGGCCGGCGGGCAGCCCGCCGGTCAGCGACGCCGACCGGAGCAGCGTCCTGCAGCAGTACGCCACCGCCGGCTACCTCACCCCGGAGGACAAGATCTCCGGCGCGGCCGAGGCGGTGGTGCTGGTCACCGGCCAGCCGTACGTGGACAAGGACTCGGCCAAGAAGGACGAGACGGTGGTGAAGATCGCCGAGCAGTTCGACCGGGCGGGGGCGCTCGTGGTCGCCGGCATGGGCTCGACCGGCGGCAACCTGGTCGCCGTGGTCCGCGGCGACCCGGTGCTGTCGCAGACCATCTCCACCGTCGACAACGCCAACACCGTGCAGGGGCAACTGGTCACCAGCCTCGCCCTCGCCGAGCAGTTGAGCGGCAAGAAGGCCGGCCAGTACGGCGTGGGCGACAACGCCGGGTCGCGGTTGCCTAAACTGCCCCAGTGACCGCCCCGGGCCGTGCAGGTCCGTGCCGCGTCGCGTCGAGAGTCCGGATCAGGAGGGGTCGCGTGAGACTGGGTCGGCTGCTGGCCGTGGGCGCGGGGGTGCTGACCGCCCGCTACGCGCTGCGGGAGGTGCGCACGTCGCCCGGCGCGCCGGCGTTGGAGCGCACCAACTACCGGGGCCGCACCGTGACCCTGGCCGCCGGCCCGGCACTCGCCGCGGGCGCCGCCACCGCGGGCGCGTTGGCCGCCGGCAGCGCCCCGGCCGGCGCCGCCGCGCTCCTGGCCGGCGTCGGCGCCGGGGCCGTCGGGCTCTACGACGACGTGGTCGGCGCGCGCCCGGAGCAGAAGGCCGCCAAGGGCTTCGCCGGGCACCTCGCGGCGCTGCGCAAGGGACGGGTCACCGCCGGCCTGGTCAAGGTCGCCGGGGTGGGCGCGGCCGGGCTGGGGGCCGCGGCGCTGCTCGCGGCCGACGCCCGGGTCGCCGCACACCCGCGCCGGCAGCGTGCCGGCGCGTTCGGCCGGGGGCTCGACGTGCTGCTCGGCGCCGGCGTGGTGGCCGGCACCGCCAACCTGGTCAACCTGCTCGACCTGCGGCCCGGCCGGGCATTGAAGTCCGGCATGCTGCTCGGCGTGCCGCTGTCCGCCGGCCCCCACGGCGGGATCGCGGCGGGCGCGGTCGGCGCGGCGGCCGGGCTGGTCGCGGACGACCTGAACGAGCGGGTGATGCTCGGCGACAGCGGCGCCAACGCGCTCGGCGCGCTGCTCGGGGTGAGCCTGGCCGCGCGTACCGGGCCGCTGGGGCGGGCCGGTGCGCTGGCCGTGCTCGCCGCGCTCACCGCGGCCAGCGAGAAGGTCAGCTTCACCCAGGTCATCGCGCGGACCCCGGGTTTGCGGCAGCTCGACGAGCTGGGTCGGCTCGCCGACTGACGTGACGAAGCCGGCACCCCTCGCCGCCGCCGGCCGCGTCGCCGGGGCGGCTGCCCTCATCGCCGTCCTCACCGTGGTCAGCCGCCTCGCCGGCTTCGGCCGCACCGCCGTGTTCACCTGGACGCTGTCCACCAGCGACCTCGGCGGCGCCTACCTGGTGGCCAACTACGTCCCGAACTTCATCTTCGAGATCGTCGCCGGTGGGGCGCTGGCCAGTCTCGTCGTACCGCTGCTGGCCCGTGCCGTCGAGGCGGGTGACCGCCGGGCGGTGGCCGCCACCACGGGCGCGCTGCTGACCTGGACGCTGAGCCTGCTGGTGCCGCTGGCGGTGCTGGTCGCGGTGTTCGCCGACCCGCTGCCGGGTCTGCTCGGCCACGGGCTCAGCGACGCCCAGCAGGCGTCCGGCGCGCGGATGCTGCGGGTCTTCGCACCCCAGCTCCCGCTCTACGGCGTGGGGATCGTGCTCACCGGCGTGCTCCAGGCGCACCGGCGCTTCGCCTGGCCGGTGATCGCGCCGTTGCTGTCCAGCGTCACCGTCATCGCGGTCTACCTCGGCTTCGCCGCGGTCGAGGGGCGGCTGGCCACCATCGACGAGGCCGGCCGCGGCGGCGAGCTGTTGTTGGCCGCCGGCACCACGCTCGGCGTGCTGGTGCTCTCGCTGTCGCTGCTGATCCCGCTGCGCCGGCTGCGACTGCGGCCCCGGCCGGGCTACCGGTTCCCGGCCGACGCCCGGGCGCGGGTCGGCGGGCTGGTGGCCGCCGGGGCGGTCACCGTGACCGCGCAGCAGATCGCCCTGGCCGTCACGCTCAACCAGGTCAGCTACGGCCGGATCGCCGACGTGGGCGTGTTCAACCTGGCCCAGACCGTCTACTTCCTGCCCTGGTCGGTGCTGGCGGTGCCGCTCGCGGTGGCCGCCTACCCGACGTTGGTGGCGGCCACCGCGAGCGGCGACGAGCGCGCCTACCGGGACACCCTCGCCCCGGCGGTGCGCGGCGTGGTGCTGTTCAGCCTGCTCGGCGCCGCCGCGCTGGCCGGCGCCGCGATCCCGGTCGGGCACTTCTTCTTCGCCGACCCGGTCGACGCGCGCACCGCCGCCGCCGGCATCGCCGGGTTCGCGCCCGGCCTGCTCGGCTACGGGCTGTTCGCGGTCCTCACCCGGGCGCTCTACGCCCGCGGCGAGACCCGTGCGGCCGGCGTCGCCACCGCGCTCGGCTGGTTGAGCGTGCCCGCGTTCGCGGTCCTGCTCGCCCAGGCGCTGCCGCTGGCCGACCGGGTGCTCGCGGTGGCGCTTGCCACCTCCGCCGGCATGGTGCTGCTCGGCGCGCTGCTGATCGCCGCCGTGCGACGCGCCGCCGGGCCGGCGGCACTGGCCGGTCTCGGCCGGGCCGGCGCGGCCGGGCTGCTGGCCGCCGTGGTCGCCGCGGCCGGCGGCGCGGCCACCGCCCGGGGGCTCGCGCTGGCGATGGGCGGGACCCCGACGACGTTCGGGGCCCTCGGGCAGGGCATGCTGTCCGGGGTCGTGGTCGGTGTCCTGTTCCTCGCCGTCGCGTGGCTGACCGACGCCCGCGACCTGCGACCGCTGCTCGCGGCCGTGACCCGCCGGCTGCGGCGCCGGCGACCGGTCGGCGGGGCCGATGGCCCGCCGTCCGACCAGCACCCCGGCGACCGGGGCGACGGAAAGGAGATCGTTTCCTCATGACGGACGCCTCGCCCGCACCGCGCTGGCCCGGGTCGGTCGCCCTGGTGCTCGCCTCCAGCACCGGCGGCGTGGGGCAGCACGTCCGCTCCGTCGCCCGGGGACTGACCGAGGCGGGCGCGTCGGTGCTGGTCTGCGGGCCGGCCGCCACCGAGGACCAGTTCGACTTCACCGCGGCCGGCGCCCGGTTCGCCCCGGTGGAGATCCCGGCCAACCCCACCCCGGGCGACGCGCGGGCGGTCACCGCGCTGCGCCGGGCGCTGGCGGAGACACCCGTCGACGTGGTCCACGCGCACGGGCTGCGCGCCGGCCTGGTCGCGGCGCTCGCCCGACCCGCCGCCCCGCTGGTGGTGACCTGGCACAACGCCGTCCTCGCCGGCGGTCTGCGGGGCGCGCTGTCCCGGCTGGTCGAGCGGGTCGTCGCCCGGTCCGTCCGGGTGGCGCTGGGCGCCTCCGCCGACCTGGTCGAGCGGGCCGCCGCGCTGGGCGCCGGCGACGCCCGGCTGGCCCCGGTGGCCGCGCCGGCGCTGCCCGCGCCGCGCCGCCGCCGCGCCGCGGTGCGCGCCGAGGTCGGCGTGGCCGGCGACCGTCCGTTGATCCTCTCGGTGGGCCGGCTGCACCCGCAGAAACGGTACGACGTGTTGATCGACGCCGCCGCCCGGTGGCGCACCCGGGCGCCCGCCCCGGCGGTGGTGATCGCCGGCAGCGGTCCCGCCTACCTGCCGCTGGCCGCGCGGATCTCGACCGCCCGCGCCCCGGTGACGCTGCTCGGGCACCGCACCGACGTGGCGGACCTGCTGGCCGGCGCCGACCTGGCGGTGGTCACCAGCGACTGGGAGGCCCGCCAGTTGTTCGCGCAGGAGGCGCTGCGGGCCGGCGTGCCGCTCGTCGCCACCGCGGTCGGTGGCCTGCCGGAGCTGGTCGGTGACGGCGCGGTGCTGGTCCCGCCCGGGGACGTGGACGCCGTGGACGCGGCGGTGCGTGAGCTGCTCGACGACGCGCCGCGACGCGCCGAGCTGGGTCGCCGGGGCGCGGCCCGGGCCGCGGGCTGGCCGACCGAGGCGGACACCGTGGCCGCGCTCGCCGACCTGTACGCCGAGCTGACGCCGCAGCACGCACCGGGAAACCGCTGATGCTGCGCAGACTGACCCCGGCGCTGCTGACCCTGATGGTGGTGGCGCTGGGCATCGCGGCGCTGGCCGCCCGCCCGGACGACGGCGCGCCCCGGCGCGACGCCGACTTCGTGGTGCTCGTCGGCGCGGCGGGTCTGCGGTGGGACGACGTGGACCCGCAGCACACCCCGACGCTGTGGAAGATGGCCGAACAGGGGGCGATCGGGTCCCTGTCGGTGCGCTCGGCACACCGCCCCACCTGCCCGGTGGACGGGTGGTTGACCCTCGGCGCCGGCAACTTCGCCGCCTGGAACGGCAGCCGCCCGAGTGGTGGCTGCCCGGCCAGCGCGGTGACCGTCGAGGAGCCCGACGGCATCGGCGCCAACCTGCCCGACCAGCCTGCCGTGGTCGCGTACAACCAGGAGAAGCTGGCCTGGGGGGCCACGCCGGGCGCGCTGGCCGAGTCGGTGCGCTGCTCGGTGGCCGTCGGTCCGGGCGCGGCGGTGGCCGCGGCCCGCCCGTTCGGCCGGGTCGACCGGTACGAGTCGGCGCTGCCCGACGACCCGAGAGAACTGCTCGGCTCCTGCGTGCTGAGCATCGTCGACGTGGGCACCGTCGACGGCGACGACCCGGCGGCGCGCGCCGCGCAGGCACGGCGGGCCGACGACCGGCTCGCCCGGGTGCTCGCCGCCCGCCCACCGCGCTCGCTGGTGCTGGTGGCCGGCGTGTCGGACACCGACGCCCCGGCGCGGCTGCACGTCGCGGTGGCGGACGGTCCCGGCTGGGAGGGGGGCTGGTTGAGCTCGCCGAGCACCGCCCGTGCCGGCTACCTGCAACTGGTCGACCTGGCGCCGACCGCGCTCGCCGCGCTGGGCCGGCCGATGCCGGAGCGGCTGTTCCTCGGCCGGCCCGCGGTGACCGTCGACGACCGGCCGGACGACCTGCGCGCCGCGATCGCGGCGCCGGCCGGCGCCGACCGGGAGGCCGCCGCCCAGCGCCGGGTCGCCGGCTGGTTCTTCGCCCTGCTGGCCGCCGCCCAGGTGGCGCTCGCGGTGGCGGTGCTGCCGCTGCTGCGCCGGGCCCGCCGGCTGGCCGGCCCGCACTCGCCGGCGCCGGTGTCCCGGCGGGTGGTGGCGGTGGTGGAGCTGCTGCTGATCGCCGCCGCGCTGGCCGTGCCGGCGGCGCTGCTGGCCGACGCGGTGCCCTGGTGGCGCGGGCACCACGCCGGCTGGTGGTTCGCCTCGGTGACCGCGCTGCTGATCGTCGGCGGCACCGCCGCGGTGCGGTTCACCCCCGGGCACGACCGCACGCTCGGGCCGCTCGGCGCGGTCGCCGGGCTGGCCACCCTGGTGGTCGGCGTGGACGTGCTGACCGGTTCCCGGCTGCAGCTCAACGGGGTGGTCGGTTACTCCGCGTTGGAGGGCGGCCGGTACGCCGGGGTGGGCACCGTGGGGTTGGGGGTGTTCATCGCCGGGTCGCTGCTGTGCGGCGGGTGGCTGGCCCAGCGGGTACGCCGGGGCTGGCGGCCGGCCGTCCTGGTGGCGGTGGGCGGCGCGGCCGTGGTGGTGGTGGGCAGCCCGTACCTGGGCGCCGACTCGATCGGGGCGATCGCGCTGACCGCCGGGCTGAGCGTGGCGGCGGCGATCTGCACCGGCGGCTGGCTGACGGTCAGCCGGCTGGCCTGGGCCACCATGGCGGGGCTGGCGGTGACCATCGGCTTCGCCCTGGTGGACCTGGGCCGCCCCGTGGCCGAGCGGGGTGCCCTGGGCCGGTTCCTGGCCGCGCTCGGCGACGGCACCGGCGGGCTCACGGTGCACCGCTCCAGCACGTCGAACGTCCAGACGTTGGTGAACAGCCCGCTGACCGTGCTGGCCCTGGCCGGGGCGGCGCTGGTCTGGCTGGCGCTGCTGCAGCCGTGGGGCGGGCTGTTGCGGTTGTTCGGCATCTATCCGGCGATCCGGGCGGCGATGGCCGGCACCGGGGTGGCCGCCGGGCTCGGCGGCGTGCTGGGCGGATCCGCGCTGGACGTGGCCGGCGCGGCGGCCGCCCTGGTGGTGCCGATGGCGGCGCTGGCCGCGTTGCGGGTGCTCGACCACTCCACCGACCGCACCGTGCCCGACGGTGGGCGCGGCGGGGGAGCGGACGGCGCGTCGGCGGCGTCGGCGGACGATGCCACGGCCACCCGGACGCCGGGTGCCCGGTCGGGGGTCCCCGGCGGCGGCCACGAGCGCGTAAACGGGTCTCACGTGCGCCGACAGCGGGTGCGACGCCGGCTCACGGTCCGCAAGGTGTTACCGTGGAATCCCGTGGATCGCGTGATCACTTGGCTGATCGACACGGCGGTTCGCACGACCGCTACGGACGACACGGGAGCAGGCCTTGGCCCCTTCAGCACGGACGACCAGGCACATTTTCGTCACCGGGGGAGTCGCCTCCTCGCTGGGTAAGGGCCTCACCGCCTCCAGCCTCGGCAACCTGCTGACCGCGCGTGGTCTGCGCGTGGTGATGCAGAAGCTCGACCCGTACCTGAACGTGGATCCCGGCACCATGAACCCGTTCCAGCACGGCGAGGTGTTCATCACCGAGGACGGGGCCGAGACCGACCTCGACGTCGGGCACTACGAGCGGTTCCTCGACCGTGACCTCTCCGGCAAGGCGAACGTCACCACCGGGCAGATCTACTCGGCGGTGATCGCCAAGGAGCGACGCGGCGAATACCTGGGCGACACCGTCCAGGTCATCCCGCACATCACCAACGAGATCAAGGCGCGGATCCTCGGCATGGCCGACCCGGACACCGAGGGTCAGGTCCCGGACGTGGTGATCACCGAGGTGGGTGGCACGGTCGGCGACATCGAGTCGCTGCCGTTCCTGGAGTCGATCCGCCAGATCCGGCACGACCTGGGCCGGGACAACTGCTTCTACCTGCACGTGTCGCTGGTGCCCTACCTGGCGCCGTCGGGCGAGCTGAAGACCAAGCCGACCCAGCACTCGGTGGCGCAGCTGCGCAGCATCGGCATCCAGCCCGACGCGCTGGTGCTGCGCTGCGACCGGGAGATCCCGGACAAGGTCAAGGAGAAGCTGTCGCTCTACTGCGACGTCGACCGGGAGGCGGTCACCGCCGCCCCGGACGCGCCGAGCATCTACGACATCCCGAAGGTGCTGCACCGCGAGGGCCTGGACGCCTACGTGGTGCGCCGGCTCGGCCTGTCGTTCCGCGACGTCGACTGGACGAGCTGGGACGACCTGCTGGAGCGGGTGCACCAGCCGCGCCACACGATCACCGTGGCCCTGGTCGGCAAGTACGTCGACCTGCCCGACGCCTACCTGTCGGTGAGCGAGGCGATCCGGGCGGCCGGTTTCGGCCACCGCGCCCGGGTGCAGCTGCGGTGGGTGCCCAGCGACGAGTGCGTCACCCCGGCCGGCGCCGCCGCCGCCCTGGCCGGCGTCGACGGCGTCGTGATTCCCGGCGGTTTCGGGGTGCGCGGCATCGAGGGCAAGGTCGGCACCGCCCGGTACGCCCGGGAGAACGGCGTCCCCCTGCTCGGCCTCTGCCTCGGTTTGCAGTGCATGACCATCGAGGTGGCCCGCCACCTGGCCAACCTGGACGGGGCGAACTCGCTGGAGTTCGACGAGGAGGCCGTGCACCCGGTCATCGCGACGATGGCCGACCAGGAGGACATCGTGGCCGGTCGCGGCGACCTGGGCGGCACCATGCGGCTCGGCGCCTACCCGGCGACGCTGACCGAGGGCTCGATCGTCGCCGAGGCGTACGGCAGCACCGAGGTCAGCGAGCGGCACCGGCACCGGTACGAGGTGAACAACGCCTACCGCGACCAGCTCGCCAAGGCCGGCCTGACCATCTCCGGCACCTCCCCGGACGGCCGGCTCGTCGAGTTCGTCGAGCTGGACCGCAACCTGCACCCGTTCTTCGTGGCCACCCAGGCGCACCCGGAGCTGAAGAGCCGCCCGACCCGCCCGCATCCGCTGTTCGCCGCGTTCGTCGGCGCCGCTGTCGCGTACTCCGAGGCCGACCAGCTCCCGGTGGACCTGGACGGCCCGGCCGACGCCGCCGGGAAGAAGCCCGCCCGGGCCGCGAAGGCGCCCGCGACGTGAGCGGCGTCGAGCACCGGTACGAGGTGACCGCCCGCCGCGACGTCTGGTCCGGTCGCATCTTCTCCGTGGTCAGCGACGACGTGACCATGCCCGGCGGCGACACCGCGGCCCGCGACTACGTCCGGCACGTGGGCGCGGTGGCCGTGGTGGCGCTCGACGACGCCGGCCAGGTGGTGCTGATCCGGCAGTACCGGCACCCGGTCGGGCGGCACCTGTGGGAGCTGCCCGCCGGCCTGATGGACGTCAGCGGCGAGGACCTGGCCGTCGCGGCGACGCGGGAGTTGGCCGAGGAGGCCGACCTGACCGCGGGGCGCCTCGACGTGCTTGTCGACCTGCACAGCTCGCCGGGCTTCTCCGACGAGGTGGTCCGGGTCTTCCTGGCCCGCGACCTCGCCGAGGTGCCGGCGGCGCAGCGGCACGACCGGCGGGACGAGGAGGCCGACCTCCAGGTGGTCCGCGTCGACCTCGACGAGGCGGTCCGGATGGTCCTGGCCGGGGAGATCACCAACGCGCCCTGCGTGGCCGGGCTGCTCGCCGCCGCCCGGGCCCGGGCGGCCGGCTTCACCGAGCTGCGCCGCTCGCAGGCGCCGCTGCCCCGCTGACCGGGCACCGACGACGGGCGGGGCCGTGGCGTCCGCCGCGCGGCCCCGCCCGATCCCATGCCTGACACTCCGTCAGCACCACCGGCCACCGGATGTCACTGTGTTGGCGTCCGGGGCCGTGCCGCCCGCCTAGACTGCCGCCGGCGGGACCGGTGGACCGCGTCGGCAACGGAGCCGGCGTGGCGCCGCGCTGTCGGGGGTGAGCCGCCCCGGAGGAAGGTGTCTGCATCGTGAAGGTCGGAATCCCCCGCGAGGTCAAGAACCACGAGTACCGGGTGGCGATCACGCCGGCGGGCGTCAACGAGTTCACCCGCCACGGCCACGAGGTCTTCGTGGAGGCCGGCGCCGGGGTCGGCTCCAGCATCACCGACGAGGAGTTCGCCGCCGCCGGCGCGAAGATCCTGGCCACCGCCGACGAGGTCTGGGACACCGCCGAGCTGGTGCTCAAGGTCAAGGAGCCGATCGCCGAGGAGTACCACCGGATGCGCGCCGGGCAGGTGCTCTTCACCTACCTGCACCTGGCCGCCTCGCGCGAGTGCACCGACGCGCTGGTCGAGAAGAAGGTCACCGGCATCGCCTACGAGACGGTCGAGCTGCCGGACCGGTCGCTGCCGCTGCTCGCCCCGATGTCCGAGGTGGCCGGCCGGCTCGCCCCCCAGGTCGGCGCGTTCTACATGATGCGCACCGGCGGCGGCCGGGGCGTGCTGCCCGGCGGCGTCTCCGGCGTGTACGCGGCGAAGACCGTGGTCATCGGCGCCGGCGTGTCCGGCCTGAACGCCGCCGCCATCGCGCTCGGCCTGCAGTCCGAAGTGCTGCTGCTGGACAAGAACGTGGCCCGGCTCCGCTCGGCCGACGCCATCTACCGCGGCCACCTGCAGACCGTCGCCTCCAACGCGTACGAGATCGAGCGGGCCGTGCTCGACGCGGACCTGGTCATCGGCGCGGTGCTGGTGCCCGGCGCGAAGGCCCCCAAGCTGATCTCCAACGAGCTGGTCTCCCGGATGAAGCCGGGCAGCGTGCTCGTCGACATCGCCATCGACCAGGGCGGCTGCTTCGAGGACTCGCGCCCCACCACGCATGCCGAACCGGTCTACAAGGTGCACGACTCGATCTTCTACTGCGTGGCGAACATGCCCGGCGCGGTGCCGAACACCAGCACCTACGCGCTGACCAACGTCACCCTGCCGTACGCCCTCGAACTCGCCGACCAGGGCTGGCGGGCGGCGCTGCGGGCCGACCCGGCGCTGGCGCTGGGCCTGAACACCCACGACGGCAAGGTGGTCTACGGCCCGGTCGCCGAGGCGCACGGCATGGACGTGCTGCCGCTGGCCGAGGTGCTGAACTGACCGAGACGACGCCACGGGCCGGCGCGCGACCCGCGCCGGCCCTGCGTCGGGCGGTCCGCGGCTACCTGGACCACCTCACCGTCGAGCGCGGCCTGTCCGGCAACACGCTCGCCTCGTACCGCCGGGACCTGGACCGCTACCTCACCACCCTGGCCGCCGCCGGGGTGACCGACCTGGCCGCCGCCGGACCGGGCGAGGTCGAGGCCCACCTGGCCCGGCTGCGCGCCGGCGACGACGACCACCCGCCGCTCGCCGTCTCGTCCACCGCCCGGGCCGCCAGCGCGGTCCGCGGCCTGCACCGCTTCGCCCTGCGCGAGGGCCTGACCGGGGCCGACCCGGGTCGCGACGTGCGCCCGCCCGCGCCGCCGCGCCGGTTGCCCCGGGCGCTGCCGGTCGACGCCGTCCTGCGGCTGCTGGAGGCCACCGGCCCGACCGGGGCGACCGGCGACACCGCGCCGCGCGCGCTGCGCGACCGGGCGCTGCTGGAATTCCTGTACGGCACCGGCGCGCGCATCTCCGAGGCGGTCGGCACGGCGGTCGACGACCTCGACCTGGACGCCGGCACGGTGCTGCTGCGCGGCAAGGGCGGCCGGACCCGGCTCGTCCCGGTCGGCGGATTCGCCGCCGACGCGGTGCGCGCCTGGCTGGTCCGCGGCCGGCCGGCGCTGCTCGCCGCCGGCCGGGGCACCCCCGCGCTGTTCGTCAACGCGCGCGGCGGACCGCTCACCCGGCAGGGCGCCTGGGGGGTGCTGCGCGCCGCCGCCGGGCGCGCCGGCCTGCCGGTCGACGGGCCCGAGTCGGTCTCCCCGCACACGCTGCGCCACTCGTATGCCACCCACCTGCTCGACGGCGGCGCGGACGTGCGCGTGGTGCAGGAACTGCTCGGCCACGCCTCGGTGACCACCACCCAGGTCTACACGTTGGTCACGGTGGAGCGGTTGCGCGAGGTGTACGCCACCGCGCACCCCCGCGCCCTGCGGTGAGCGCTTGACGGTGCGCCGGGCGCCGGCGCCGCGGTGGCGGACCTGGCGGCACCGCCCGGGCAGCGGCCGACACGCCGACCCGGTACCGAAGCTGCTGCTGGCCCGTGGCGTACAGTCGGCATCGGCGCGGGCCTCCAGGTGCGACGGACCGGGGGTGCGCAGCGGCGCCGCGAGGGACGTCGGACGGCTCCGACGCCGGGGTGGTCGTCGGGAGGGGGCAACGAGGACATGGCAGGAAACGGTGACCGTGCCGAGACCTGGACGTCGGAGCTCCGTGAGCAGCAGGCGACGCTCGGCGCCGACCTCGGCCCCGCCGACCCGGCCGCGTACACGATGCGCAAGCCGATCCCCGAGCCGATGCCGACCGACCGGCACGGCCCGGCGCGGATCATCGCGATGGCCAACCAGAAGGGCGGCGTCGGCAAGACCACGACCACCATCAACCTGGGCGCCGCGCTGGCCGAGTACGGCCGCAAGGTGCTGCTCGTCGACTTCGACCCGCAGGGCGCCCTCTCCGTCGGTCTGGGCGTCAACCCGCACAACCTCGACCTGTCGGTCTACAACCTGCTCATGCAGGACGACGTCACCGCCGAGGACGTCCTGATCAAGACCGACGTGGCCGGGCTGCACCTGCTGCCGGCCAACATCGACCTCTCCGCCGCCGAGATCCAGCTCGTCAACGAGGTCGCCCGGGAGATGGCCCTGGCCCGGGTGCTGCGCACCATCCGCAAGGAATACGACTTCATCCTGATCGACTGCCAGCCCTCGCTGGGCCTGCTGGCGATCAACGCGCTGACCGTCGCGCACGGCGTGCTCATCCCGCTGGAGTGCGAGTTCTTCAGCCTGCGCGGCGTGGCGCTGCTGCTGGACACCATCGACAAGGTGCGCGAGCGGCTCAACTTCGACCTGGAACTCGAAGGCATCCTCGCCACCATGTACGACAGCCGCACCACCCACTGCCGGCAGGTGTTGCAGCGGGTGGTGGAGGCGTTCGGCGACAAGGTCTACCAGACCGTCATCACCAAGACGGTGAAGTTCCCCGAGTCGACGGTGGCTGGCGCGCCCATCACCACCCTCGACCCGGCCTCCTCCGGCGCGCGCAACTACCGGCAGCTCGCCCGCGAGGTGATCGCCGCCGAGACGGACCGGTAGGGCGCACGCCGCCCGCCGGCCGCGTCGACTACGGTTTCCCGGTGACCGCACCACCCCTCGACCCGCACGCCGATCCGGCGGACGCCGCCGGGCTGGCCGCCGCGGTCGACGGCGTCGTACCCGCCGATGCCACGGCGGTCGAGGAGACCAGCGGCTTCACCGTCCGGCTGGACAACTTCACCGGCCCGTTCGACCTGCTGCTCCAGCTGATCAGCAAGCACAAGCTGGACGTCACCGAGGTCGCCCTGCACAAGGTCACCGACGAGTTCATCGCCTACCTGCGGGCCATGGGCGACCAGTGGGACCTGGACGAGACCAGCGAGTTCCTGCTGGTGGCCGCCACCCTGCTCGACCTCAAGGCGGCCCGGCTGCTGCCCTCGGCCGAGGTGGAGGACGAGGAGGACCTGGCGCTGCTGGAGGCCCGGGACCTGCTCTTCGCCCGGCTGCTGCAGTACAAGGCGTACAAGGAGGCGGCGGCGCACATCGCCGAGCTGGAGGCGGTCGGCGGCCGGCGCTATCCGCGGGCGGTCACCCTGGAACCCCGCTACGCCGAGGCGCTGCCCGACCTGGTGCTCGGCATCGGCCCGCAGCGGCTGCTGAAGCTCGCGGTGCGGGCGATGAGCCCGAAGCCGGTGCCCGAGGTGTCCATCGCCCACGTGCACATGGTCCGGGTCAGCGTCCGCGAACACGCCGGCGTCATCGCCGACCGGCTGCGCCGCGCCGGTGTCGCCACCTTCTCGCTGCTCTGCGCCGACTGCGAGATGACGCTGGAGGTGGTCGCCCGGTTCCTGGCACTGCTGGAGCTGTACCGGCAGGGCCTGGTCGCGTTCGTGCAGGAACAGGCGTTGGAGGAGCTGACGGTCCGCTGGACCGGGCCCGCCGACGGCGGGGCCGAGCTGACCGTCGACGAGTACGCCGGCACCCCCGAACCCACGACCACATCCACCCTGGCCGCGCCGGCCGATGCCCCCGCCGCGCCGGCCGGCGGCGATGCCGCCGTGGTCGGCGATGCCGCCGAATCCGCTGGTGACGCCGCGCCGGGCGACTCGTTCGTCGCCGCATCCGACGCCGTCGTGTCCACCGACGCCGCGGACGAACCCGCACCGACGCAGGAGTAAAGGGATGAGCGACGAGGAACGCCACGACTCGCTGGCCGATCAGGCTGCTGCCTGGATTCCTCCCTGGGAGCGTCCGTCCCCGCCCCGGGCCGAGCCCGAGCCGGACGACGTCGGCTCGGCCGCCGAGCAGGCGGAGCCCGAAATCTCGGACACTTCCGGCTCGCCGCGAACCGAGACCGCCCATGATCCCGACTCCGCCTCAGAGCCGTCCAGAGATCTTGGAAGCGAAGGGCACTCGGAGGGGCCGGATCCTTCCACGATCGCCACAACCGGGTCGGATCTTGGCACGGGGGCGCCCCCGCAGGGGCGAGACCGTACCAAGATCTCTGGAGAGAACGGGACGGCCGACGCCGGCACCGAGCCGGCGACCGGATTCGAGGGAGGCACCGGGGATCGCCGTACGCCCGACACCCCGGCGACCGGCGCTGCCGGTCCCGACACGGACGTCAGCGGCCACCCGGCACCTCTCAGTGGCGACGACGCCGGGCCGGACGTCGGCACGTCCGAGCGGGACGTGGTGGGCACAGGGAGCGGGGGAGCGGGCGCTGCCGGCGTACCCCAGAAGCGGGGGCGGCGGCGGGCGGCGCCGGAACCGACGCCCGCACCGGCGCTGGACGACGCCGAGCTGCGCGGCGCCCTGGAGGCGATCCTGCTCGTGGTGGACCAGCCGGTCAGCGAACTGGTCCTGGCCGAGGTGCTGGAACAGGCCCCGGACCGCGTCGGTGCGATGCTCGACGAGATCGCCGCCGGCTACACCGCAGCCGGGCACGGTTTCGAACTGCGCCGGGCCGCGGGTGGCTGGCGTCTCTACACCCGGCCGGAATACGCCACCTACGTCGAGCGGTTCGTGCTGGACGGGCAGTCGGTCCGGCTGACCCAGGCCGCGCTGGAGACGCTCGCCGTGGTCGCCTACCGCCAGCCGGTGACCCGGTCCCGCATCTCGGCCATCCGGGGTGTCAACTGCGACGGGGTGCTCCGTACCCTGGTGGGCCGCGGCCTGGTCGAGGAGTGCGGCACCGAAGCGGACAGCGGTGCGTTCCTCTACCGGACCACCACCCTGTTCCTGGAGAAGCTGGGGCTCAACTCGGTGGACGACCTGCCGCCCCTGGCCCCGTTCCTGCCCGACGACGTAGAAGAGCTTGCCGATGCGACGCGATGACCGTGCCCCGAAGCCCGACGCCCCCGTCTACGAGGGCGCCGAGCGCCTGCAGAAGGTGCTCGCCGCCGCGGGGGTGGGATCGCGGCGGGCCTGCGAGGACCTGATCTTCCGGCGGCGGGTCACGGTCAACGGGCGGGTCGCGCAGCTCGGCGACAAGGCCGACCCGACCCACGACGTCATCCACGTCGACGGGGAGCGGTTGCAGGCCGACACCCGCCTGGTCTACCTGGCCATGAACAAGCCGCGCGGGGTGGTTTCCACCATGGCGGACGAAAAGGGACGCGCCGCGCTGTCGGACTTCCTCGGCAACCGGGTCGAGCAGCGGGTCTACCACGTCGGGCGGCTCGACGCGGACAGTGAGGGCCTGCTGCTGCTCACCAACGACGGGACGCTGGCGCACCGGCTCATGCACCCGTCCTTCGGGGTGCCGAAGACCTACCTGTGCGAGGTGGCCGGGCCGATCCCGCGCAACCTCGGCAAGCGCCTGGCCGCCGGCGTCGAGCTGGAGGACGGGCCGGTCCGGGCCGAGGCGTTCAAGGTGGTGGACACGCTGGGCAAGACCGCCCAGGTGGAGGTCACCCTGCACGAGGGGCGCAAGCACATCGTGCGGCGCATGTTCGACGAGGTGGGGCACCCAGTGAGCCGGCTGGTGCGTACCTCCATCGGTCCGATCCGGTTGGGTGACCTGCGCGCCGGACGCACCCGGCGGCTGACCAACGCGGAGGTCGCCGCCCTGTTCAAGGCCGTGGGTGACTGACCCGGTCGATCGGGGTACGGCTCCCGGTAGGCTTCGACGCGGTCCGCGGGCCGGCGGCACGCCCGCCCGCCGCGGGCATGATTGACGACGAGACACATCCGCTCAACGGCGCCGGGAACCCGGCTACCCGCGAGGTACGGGCTGAGGAGGACAACGGTGGAGCAAAACGTACCGGCCGGGCGATGCGTGGTCGCCGTGGACGGGCCGTCCGGTTCGGGGAAGTCCACCGTGTCGCGGCGACTGGCGGCGAGCCTCGGCGCCCGCTACCTCGACACCGGCGCCATGTACCGGGCGCTGACCTGGGCGGTCCTGCGCTCCGGCGTCGAGCTGACCGACACCGAGTCGGTGGCCAAGGTCGCCGGCGAGGCCGACCTGCGCATCGGCACCGACCCCCAGGGGTACGCGGTGACCGTCGACGGCACCGACGTGTCGACCGACATCCGTGGCGCCGAGGTGACCTCGGCGGTCTCCGCGGTGGCCGCCGTCGGCGCGGTGCGTGAGCTGCTGGTCGACCGGCAGCGGCGGCTGGCCGCCGAGGCGGGCCGGATCGTGGTGGAGGGCCGCGACATCGGCACCGTGGTGGCGCCCGACGCCGACCTGAAGGTCTACCTGACCGCCTCCGAGTCGGCCCGCGCCCAGCGGCGCAGCGCCGAGGACGCGGCCGACGTCACGGCGACCGCCGCCGACCTGGCCCGCCGCGACCGGCTCGACTCCACCCGCAAGGTCAACCCGTTGCAGCAGGCCCCGGACGCGGTGGTGCTGGACACCACCGAGCTGGGCATCGACGAGGTCGTCGCCCGCCTGGGTGAGCTGCTCACCGAACGGGGCGTGGCGTGAGCGCGAGGAGTGAGCCGGGTTTGCGAGCCCCGCAGTCGCGAACGAAGGGTGGCGTGGCGTGAGCGCGAGGAGTGAGCCGGGTTTGCGAGCCCCGCAGTCGCGAACGAAAGGTGGCGTCGCGTGAGCGACGATGAGTTCGGTGGCTGGGTGGAGCTGCGTGAGCCGGAGGTCGAGGCTGACGAGCCGACCGGCCCGCAGCCCGTCGTGGCCGTGGTGGGCCGTCCCAACGTGGGCAAGTCCACACTGGTCAACCGCCTCATCGGCCGCCGTCAGGCGGTCGTCGAGGACATCCCGGGCGTGACCCGGGACCGGGTTCCCTACGACGCGCAGTGGAACGGCCGGGCGTTCACCGTGGTCGACACCGGCGGCTGGGAGCCCGACGCCAGGGACCGGGCCGCGGCCATCGCCGCGCAGGCCGAGACGGCAGTGGTCACCGCGGACGTGGTGCTGTTCGTGGTGGACGCCGTGGTCGGCTCGACCGACGTGGACGAGGCCGCCGTGAAGATGCTGCGCCGCAGCGCCAAGCCGGTGATCCTGGTGGCCAACAAGGCCGACAACACCACCATCGAGATGGAGGCGACCTCGCTGTGGTCGCTCGGTCTCGGTGAGCCGTTCCCGGTGTCGGCGCTGCACGGTCGCGGTTCCGGCGACCTGCTCGACGCCATCCTGGCCGCGCTGCCCGAGGCGCCCGCGATCGTGGAGAACCGCCCGCGCGGCCCACGGCGGGTGGCCCTGGTAGGCCGTCCCAACGTCGGCAAGTCCAGCCTGCTCAACCGGTTCTCCGGGGAGGAACGGGCGGTGGTCGACTCGGTGGCCGGCACCACGGTCGACCCGGTCGACAGCCTGGTCGAGATCGGCGGCGAAACCTGGCAACTGGTGGACACCGCGGGCCTGCGCAAGCGGGTCGGTCGGGCCAGCGGCACGGAATACTACGCCAGCCTGCGTACCGCCTCGGCGATCGAGGCCGCCGAGGTGGCGGTGGTGCTGCTGGACTCCAGCGAGGTGATCAGCGAGCAGGACCAGCGGATCCTCACGATGGTGGTGGAGGCCGGCCGGGCCCTGGTCATCGCGTTCAACAAGTGGGACCTGGTGGACGCCGACCGCCGCTACTACCTGGACAAGGAGATCGACCGGGAGCTGCGGCGGATCCCGTGGGCGATCCGGCTGAACCTGTCCGCGCAGACCGGCCGCGCCGTCGACAAGCTCGCCCCGGCGCTGCGCAAGGCGCTTGCGAGTTGGGAGACCCGCGTCCCCACCGCGCAACTCAACCAGTGGCTGACCGCGCTGGTCCAGGCCACCCCGCACCCGGTACGCGGCGGGCGCGCCCCGCGCATCCTGTTCGCCACCCAGGCCGGGGTGGCGCCGCCGCGGTTCGTGTTGTTCACCACCGGCCCGCTGGACGCCGGCTACCAGCGGTTCGTGGAGCGCAAGCTGCGCGAGGAGTTCGGCTTCGAGGGCACCCCGATCGACATCTCGGTGCGCCCGCGCAAGAAGCTGGGCCCGGGCGGGCGCGGCAAGGCCCACGGCTGACCGTTCCTCCGAAAGGGGTCGCCGGGTGCCCACCCGGCGACCCCTTTCCTAGGACGCTCTAGGGGGAGTGACGTCGGCGTCGCTCAGCGCGGCGGGGGCCTGTGCGTACCGTGCGAGGATCTTGCGCTAAGCTGTACCGGCTGCTGCGGGGGAGACCGCGCGGGGGCATCGGGACGTGGCGCAGCTTGGTAGCGCACTTGACTGGGGGTCAAGGGGTCGTCGGTTCGAATCCGGCCGTCCCGACCGGTTGACCTGGGAAGATGAAGATCTTCTCCGGTAACGGCGGTAACATTCGGTAACGGATGATCTTTGTTGGCGGTAACGGCGATGATCGTTGGCCGCCGGCCTGCTGAACTGGGAACGCTGTGACCTGCCGCTTCGTCTGTGTTCTGGATGGAGCGGAATTTTGGGTGCTTGATTCCGTGTCTAGTGCGAAGTGCCCAGGCGCCGCTGCGGTGGTCCCTCTGCCTTGTGAACGGTCCAGTCCATGCTAGGCAAACTCGGCTTGCATCCGACCGGACCACTCTTCTGCCGGTCTGAGGTCGCGGTGGTGCTGCCCGATTGTCGGTAGCACGGGCTGATCATCAAGTCGACGCTGGCAGTGCAGCCGATCCGCCCGGCCGACTCGGCGACGACGCCGCGGCCGCGCCTGCGCCCCCAGCTCCGCCCGATGACCGTCGGTTCGCAGGGCCGCTACTCCTGTCGGATGATCGTGGCGGCGGTGATGTCGCCACCCTGCTTGATTCCGGTCACCACTACGGTGTCGCCGGCTCGGAGATCCTTGAGGGCGCCGATCAGCCGCACCTGCGTACGGTCGTCCGTCTGCACGGTGACCACCTCGCCGGACTCGCGCCGGATCGTCATCGTGTCTCCGTCGATCGCGGTGACGGTGCCGGTGGTGGCCGGGGTGGCGGTGGCGGCCCGGGGAGCGGCGCCACCGCCACGGGCGCCGCCGCCGCGGGCCCCACCGGTGGGTCCGTCGACCGCTGCCCCGCGTCCCGCCGGTGCGGGTGCGGGATCCGGGCCGTACGCCTGCTGCGCTTGGGCGCCGCCGGCGAAGCCGCCGACGAGCAGCAGTGCTGCCGCGAGCCACGGGGTGGCCCGGTTCCGCCAGGGGCGGGGTCCGGCGGCGAGAGCGGTGTCCAGGTCGGTCGTCATGTCTTCACCTGTCATTCGTAGCGAAGCGCGTCGATGGGACGCAGGCCGGCGGCGCGGCTGGCGGGGACACTGCCGAAGAAGAGGCCGATCGCGACGGAGACGCCCAGGGCCAGCGCGACGGAGCTGGGCACGATCACCGGTTGCACGCCGACGATGGTGAACCGGCTGCCGATCAGTGCGGCGGCCACGCCGAGGCCACCGCCGAGGACGCTGAGCATGGTCGCTTCGGCGAGGAACTGGGTGAGGATCGTGCGTCGGGGTGCGCCGAGGGCCTTGCGGATGCCGATTTCCCGGGTTCGCTCGGTGACGGTCACCAGCATGATGTTGGTGATGCCGATGCCGCCGACGAGCAGGCTGATGCCGGCGACGGTGCCGAGCAGGACGGTGAAGGTCTGTGCGGTCTCGGTGCGGGTGGCGAGGAGTTGGGCGGCGTTCTGGATCCGGTACGGAGCGGCACCCGCACCACCACCCCCACCACGGCCGGTGGCGGCGGTGCCCGCCGGTAGCTTGAGGCGCTGGTTGAGGATCTGGGTGACCTGCTGTTGGGCGGCGTTGACGCGGTCCGGGCCGGTGGCCTCGACGAGGATGGAGTTGACCGGGCCGTACCCGGTGATGGTCTGCTGCACGGCGGTGAGCGGGGCGACGGCGAGGTCGTTCGGGTCGGAGAAGCCTGATGCCGAACTCTTCTCGGCGAGGACCCCGACGACGGTGAACAGGGCACCGCCGACGGTGACCTGCTGGCCGACCGGGTCGGTGTCGGCGAACAGTTCGGTGGCGACGGTCCGCCCGAGCACGACCACCCGCCGACCCTGGGCCACGTCCTGGTCGGTGAAGGCCCCGCCGGTGGCGAGTGGGCTGTTCGACGAGCCGAAGTAGCTCGGGTGGGTACCGAGGAACTGCGCCACCGGATGATCCGTCCCGCCGTGGGTCATCGTCGGGGCGGTGCTGACCACCGGTGAGACCGCCCGGACGTCGGGGGCGAGTGCCGGGTCGTGCAGGGACTGCGCGATGTCGACCGTGAGTGGCGACGGCGTCGTCCCGCCGCGGGCGGTGCTGGACACGGTGATGGTGTTGGTGCCCAGCGCCTCGATGCTGCGGTTGACGGCCTGGGCGGAGCCGTTGCCGACGGCGACCAGCAGGATGACCGCGGCGACGCCGATGAGGATGCCCAGCATGGTCAGCGCCGAGCGCAGCTTGTTGGCGGCGACGCCGCGGCCGGCGAAGCGGAGGATCTCCAGCAGGCTCACCGGGCACCGTCCTGTCGTACGTCGGTGGTGATCCGTCCGTCGAAGAGGGTGACCAGCCGGCGGGCGCGGGCGGCCACCTCCGTCTCGTGGGTGATCATGACGATGGTGCGGCCGGCGGTGTGCAGCTGGTCGAGGATGGCCAGCGCCTCCTCGGTGGAGCGGCTGTCGAGGTTTCCGGTGGGTTCGTCGGCGAGGATCAGCGCTGGCTCGGTGACCAGGGCGCGGGCGACGGCGACGCGTTGCTGCTGCCCGCCGGAGAGCTGGTTCGGCTCGTGGTCGGCCCGGCCGGCGAGACCCACCATGTCCAGGGCCGCGAGGGCCCGCCGGCGTCGCTCGGCCGGCTTGACGCCGGCGTACGCCAGGGGCAGCTCGACGTTGGCCACCGCCGAGGTGCGGGGGATGAGGTTGAACGACTGGAAGACGAACCCGATGCGCCGATTGCGGACGAGGGCCAGCCGGGCGTCGTCGAGTCGGCTGACGTCGACCCCGTCCAGGCGGTAGGTGCCGGCGCTGGGGACGTCGAGGCAGCCGAGAATGTTCATCAGCGTCGACTTGCCGGATCCCGAGGATCCCATGATGGCCACGTAGTCGCTGGCCGCGACGGTCAGCGACACCCCACGCAGCGCGTGCACGGTTGCCTCGCCCTGTCCGTAGACCTTGGTCAGGTCACGGACGTCGAGCACCGGACGGTTCGGGCCCTCGGCGGTGCGGTGAGCTCCGTCTACCAGATACAGGGTCACCGGTTGCCCCGCCCGCCGCCACCGGTCAGGCCGCCGCCCGCGGGCCCGCCGCGCCCGCCGCCGGTGCTCGGGTCGGCGCCGCCGGTGCTGGGCAGCACGACCCGGTCGCCCTCGGTCAGGCCGGAGGTGATCTCGACGAGCTGGTCACCCCGCAGGCCCACCTCGACCGGACGGACGACCTGGCTGCCGTTCTCCAGGACGGTCACGGTGTTCCGGTTGCCGGCGCTGGTCACCGCGAGAGCGGATACGGCGACGACGTTCTCGGCCGTGTCGAGGGTGACGGTGACCTGCACGCTCTGGCCGGGCCGGGCGGCATCCGGACGGTCCTTGAGGCTCAGGGTGACGCCGTAGGTCACCACGTCGTTGGCGGTGGTGGCGTTCGGGTCGATCGCGGCGAGCGTCGCGTCGGCGGTGGTGCCGGGCAGCGCGTTCCAGCTGACCGTGGCGGGCATGCCTGCCTTGAGCCGGGTAGCGTCGGCCTCGGGTACCGCGGCGGTGACCTCCAGCCTGGTCAGGTCGGCGATCTGCACGAGCCCGTCGCCTCCCGAGCCCGACGCGGTGCTCCCGCCTCCGGTCGCGCCGCCCGTGGTCGCGCCGCCTCCGGTCGCGCCGCCCGCCGAGGTGCCGGAGTCCCCGACGCTGCCGTTGACGGCCACCACGGTGCCGGCGATCGGCGCGGTTAGGGTGGCGCCGTCGACCTTCTCCCGCGCGGCGGCGACCTTCAGCTCCGCCTGGGTCACCGCCGCATCCGCCTGGCTGGTCGGACTGTCGGTCTCCGCCGCCCGGTCCGCCGCATCCTGTGCCGCGTCCAGGTCGGCCTCGGCCGCCGCGAGTTCCCGCTTCGCGGCCGAGGCGTCGACCCGGGCCAATACCTGGCCCTTCTTCACCGAGTCGCCGACGGCCACGGCGATCTCCGTGATTGGCCCGGCGGTGGCGAAGGTCGCGGTCGCGGTCGCCGCGCTGCGCACCGATCCGGGTACGGACACCGCGGACGTCACGGTCGCCCGGCTGACCGGCACCGTCCGGGCCTCGCCGGCGCTCGCCGTCCCCGGCGCGGTGAACGTGGTGTACGCCCAGCCGCCAGCGAGCAGCACCGCCACGACGAGGCCGGTGTTGACGAGCAGGGACGGGCCCCGGGCAGGGATGAGTCGTCGCACACGCATGTCCGACAGCCTGGGGGTGGCGGCTCGGAGCGCACCCGGCGCAACCTCGGAGCCGGCTGGGAGTCGGGCGGCGGTCAGCTGTCGGCGAGGAAGTCCTCGATCCGGTGCCAGATGTCGTCGCTGTTGTCGTCCTGCATCATCAGGTGCGTGTTGCCCGGACGCCCTCGTCGGGCAGGTACACCAGCCGGGCCGGGTGGCCGGCGGTGTCGACGAGACCGACGGTGCGCCGGCAGGCGTCGAGTCGCCCGGTCTGCCGCCGTTCGGCGATCCGGTCGCCGTAGACCGCGATCGTCGGCGCGGGGTGGCCGGCGCGGGCCGCCTGCTGTGCCCAACCCACGCGCCCGTCCGGCGTGGTCAGGAAGATCGACGAGCTGAGCCCGAGCCCTGGCATCATGATCACCGGCGGCTTGTCTGCGTCGGCGGGAACGAGTTGGTGGACCATCGCCTGCCCGGTCCAGATGGTCGACGTCCGGTCACCGCTGTCGTCGGTGGCCTGCTGCCCACCGACGAAGAAGTAGCCACTCGCCGTCACCGTCAGCTCGTCGTCGCGGGTGTCGCCGGTCCATCGGGGCACCAGGAGCGCCCCGGTCAGAACTGCCAGGGCTGCCGCCGTCGCCGCGATGGTCCGTGCTCTCGTGCGCATGCTGCCTCCCGTTCGGTTCCTGTACGGGAGTGAACGAGGTCAGGCTCGGAGCGGGCTCCGCGCCCGCTGGACGTTCCCGAACAGCCGTCGATGGGGTCAGCTGTGCATGGTGCGCAGCAGGTCTACCAGGTCGTCACGATCGGCGTCGGGCACCGAGGGCAGCAGGACCCGGAAGGTGGCCCCCCGGCCGGGGGCGGTGAGCAGTTCGACCCGGCCCTGGTGTCCCCGTGCGAGGGCCGCCACGATGGACAGGCCGAGGCCGGACCCGCCGCTGCCGCGGGTCCGGCTCGGGTCGGCACGGTAGAGCCGCTCGAAGACCCGTACGGCCTGGTCGGCTGCGAGGCCCGGCCCGTCGTCGGTCACCTCCAGCACCGCGGCCGGCGTGGCGGCGGGCAGCGGATCTCCCACGGCCGCGACGGGCGGCGGTCCGGCCGGTGCACGGCGCAGTAGCCCGGTGCGGACCGTCACGCGGGCCTGCGGCGGTGTGTGCTGCAGGGCGTTGTTGAGCAGGTTGGCGACCACCTGGCGCAGCCGGTGCTCGTCGCCGGTGACCATCACCGGTTCGAACCCGTCTTCGTCGAGTGCGGCCAGGCGGATCCGGCGCCCTGGCGCACGGGCCTGCGCGTCGCGAACGCTGTCGGCGGCGACGCCCAGCAGATCGACCGGCTGTTCCCGCAGGGGCCGTTCGTGGTCGAGCTGAGCGAGCAGCAGGAGGTCCTCGACGAGCAGACCCATCCGGGCGGCCTCGGCCTCGATCCGGGCCATCGTTCCGTCCAACTCCGGGCCCGGTGGTGTTCCGCCCCGGCGGTAGAGCTCGGCGAAACCGCGGATGGAGGTCAGCGGAGTACGCAGTTCGTGCGAGGCGTCGGCAATGAACTGCCGCAACCGCCGCTCCGACTCGCGGCGCGCGGCGACCTCGGTGGAGATCCGGTCCAGCATCAGGTTGAGCGCCCCGCCGAGCCGGCCGGGCTCGGTGTGCGGATCGGCGTCGGGCACCCGGCGGGACAGGTTTCCCCCGGTGATCTGCGCCGTGGTCTGCTCCATCCGGGTCAGCGGCCGGAGGCCGAGCCGGACCACCACCGCGGCGAGCGACGCCAGCAGCAGCAGGACGACCACGATCACGACCGCGTCGATCAGCAGCAGCAGGTCGGTGGTCTCCTCGACCTCGCGTAGCGACACCGCCAGCACCGCGATGCCCCGGTCGTCGCCGCGCTCGACCACCAGGACCCGCCAGGCGGCCGCGCCGTCGGCGGCCTCGACGGTGTACGGGCGGGTGCCGGCGGCCCGGGCGACCAGCCTGTCGTACGGCTCCACCTTCGGCACGGTGGCCGACTCGTCGGAGCGCCGGACGTCCTCCAGGTTGCCGTCCGGGCCGTACAGCAGCACCACCTGCTCCGGCCCGAGCCGGGCGCGCGGCAGCACCCTGGTGCGCGCGCGCGGGTCGTAGGACGGGGCGGCGTCCCGGGTGAACGGCCGGCTGACCGTGGTGAGCTGCTCGTCGATCCGGTCGGTGAGGGTCCGGCGCAGTAGCACCAGCCCGGCCGCGTTCGCCATGACCAGCGCGAGCGCGGTCAGCGCCGCCACGACCACGACCAGCCGGGACCGCAGGGTCCAGCGTCCCCACCGGCGCAACCGCCGCCGCCGGGCGGCGCGGCGGCTACCCACTGTCGCCCGGCCCCGGACGCGGCAACCGCAGCGTGTAGCCGACGCCGCGCACGGTGTGCACCAGCGGTGGCGCCTGTACGTCGATCTTCCTGCGCAGGTAGTAGATGTACGACTCGACGATGCGTCCGTCGCCGCCGAAGTCGTAGTTCCACACCCGGTCGAGGATCTGCGCCTTGCTCACCACCCGGCCGGCGTTGACCATCAGGTACCGCAGCAGGTTGAACTCCGTCGGCGACAGCTCGACCACCCGGCCGGCCCGGCGCACCTCGTGGGCGTCCTCGTCCAGCTCCAGGTCGGCGTAGCGCAACACGCCGTCCGGCGCCGGCGCGTCGTCGGCGCGGCTGCGGCGCAGGATCGCCCGGATCCGCAGCACCACCTCCTCCAGGCTGAACGGCTTGGTCACGTAGTCGTCCGCTCCGACGGTCAGCCCGGAGATGCGGTCCTCCACAGTGCCCCGCGCGGTGAGGAACAGCACCGGCACCCCGGCGCCCGCACCGCGCAGCCGCCGGGCGACCTGGAAGCCGTCGAGGTCGGGCAGCATCACGTCGAGCACCACCAGGTCCGGGTCGAACTCCTCGGCCATGGTCAACGCCTCATGGCCGCCGCCGGCCACCCGGACGTCGAACTCGACCAGTCGCAGCGTCGCCGACAACAGGGCACGGATGTTCTCCTCGTCGTCGACGACGAGCACACGGGTACGGCGATCAGACACGATTGCCAGGTCTATCGGGGAAACCTCGGAGCGAGCTGGGAACGACCTGTCCCCGAGCTGAGCGGGATCATCCGGCGGCGAGAACCAGGTCGCCCTCGGCGAGACCGGACCTGATCTCCACGAACTGATTCCCCCGGACACCGATCACGACGGCGCGTGGTTCGGCCGCCCCGGTGAGCAGGACGGCGGCCGATCCATCCGGCCGTACCCGGACCGCGCCGGCCGGTACGCGCAGCACGTCGGTCACGGTGGCGATCCGGATCCGCACGGCGGCGCTCTGGCCGATCAGCAGATCGTCCGGAGCACCGTCCAGCGCGAGCCGGATTCCAAACCGGACCACCTGACCGTCGCTGGTGCCCACCGGGTCCACCTCGACCACCTCGGCGTCCAGTTCGGTGTCCGGCCGTCCGGCCGGGGTCACCGTGGCGGCCTGCCCCACCGCGATCAGCCCGGCGTCGGCCTCCGGAAAGGTCGCCGTGACCTGCATCCCGTCGACGACCGCCAGCTCGACGAAGCGCGCACCCGCCGACACCCGGGCTCCCACCGGCCCGGCCACCGACAGCACCCGTCCGGCGACCGGCGCCGTGATCGTCGTACCGGCCAGCCGGTCCTTCGCCTCGGCGAGGGCCAGCTGCGCGGCGGTCACCTGCTGGTGTGCCCGCAGCAGCGGGTCGGCACCCGCGGCGGTACCGCCCGGCTTCGAACCACCGGGCTGTGTCGGGCAGCCTCGCGGGCCCGCCGGAGCCATGGCCGTCGCGGTAGCCACCGGCCCGTTCCTGGTGCCGCCCGGCGACGGCTCGGCGGGGGAGCCCGGCGATCCCGTGGGAGCCGGGTCGGCCGACGGTGCGGGGGAGTGCGAGGGCTGTTCGGAGCCGGTTCCCGGGGTGGGTGATCCCGTGTCGCCCGGGGGCGCCGTCCGGACGGTGTCGCCCGCCGCGGCGGCGGCAGCCGCACCTCCCGCGCCGCCGCCCCGCGCGGCCGCGACGGGCGACGTGGCGCAGGCGGGGGTGTTCGGCTCCTCCTCGGCCTCGAGGTCGTCGAGCGCGGCCCGCGCGTCGGCCAGGGCCTGCTCCGTGCGCGCCACCTCGGCGCGCGCCGCGCCGTCGTCGAGGACCGCCAGCACCTGACCGACGGTGACGTCGGCCCCCGGACGGACCCGGACCTCGGTCACGGTGCCGGCCGCGGTGAACGCGAGTCCACGGCCGGCCGCGGGCCGTACCGAGCCGGTCGCGGCGACCGCTGAGGTCACCTCGCCCCGGTCCACCCGTACGGTCCCCGCCGGGGCCGCGGTCCGGTCGGCCCCGCCGGACAACGCGGCCGCGCCCGCCGCGGCGGTCACCGCGACCAGTACGGCGGTGGTGGCGGCGGCGGGTACCGGCCGGCGCCGGATCGCCCGCCACACGTGCAGGTGGATGCCCATGGCTGGCGATCGTCGACCCACTTCCTGACAGTGGGCTCGGCCGTACCTCGGAGTTACCTCACAGCCCGGTGTTCCGAGGTGACTCCCAGGCCCGCCGGAGCCGCGCCGGAGGTTGGTCGTCTCTGCTGACCCGTCGTGCGGGCATGGGTCCGCACCCGAGACCCGAGGAGAGCCAGATGCCCCGCATCCATCGACGACCGGCCCTGACCGTGGCGGTCGGCGCCACCCTGCTCACGCTCGCGGCCGGCTGCGGCGGCAAGCCGGCGGCCGAGCAGTCGCAGCCGACCCAGCCGCCGTCCGGCGGGCTGGCCGCGTACGCGGCGTGCCTACGTGAGCAGGGCATCGACGTACCCGAGGAACTGCCCTCGGCCCGGCCCGGCCGCAGCGGACAGGCGGACCAGAGCGCCCGGCCGACGACCAGGCCCACCGCCCGGCCCTCTGGCCAGCCGGGTGACGGGAACCGCCAGGGCGGCGGGGCGGATGCGCTCCGTCCGGCCGATGTCGACGACGCCACCTGGGCGAGTGCCCAGCAGGCGTGCGAGGGCTCACGTCCGCAGGGCGGCCGGCGCGGCGACGGCTGACCCGAGCGCAGGGCCGGGCAGATGAGGGCCGTGGCGGCGAAACCTCCCACGACGGGGCGGAGTGTCTGTCTTCGAGCCGCCCGACCGGGCCGACAGAACCCGGCCGGGCGGCGACCACCCCTCGTACCGGAAGGATCTCCATGCCAAGGATCACCCGTCCCGGCCTCACCGCCGGGGCCTGCGCCCTCGGGCTCGGCGTCACCGTCGCACTGACCGGGCAGCCCGCGCAGGCCGCCCCGCCCGCTCTCGACTTCGGGTGCGAGCGAGTCGCCTGGAGTTCGGACGGCAACTACCACGACCGCGACGACATCGGCGCGTCGGCGATGGCCCTGGCGCTGCTCGCCGAGCGGGGCCAGCAGGCCCGGCTGGTGCACTGGGACTACAACTCGCACCTCGGCAGCTCGACCACGAGCTGGGAGCGGGACATGGTCACCGCCACCGAGGGCGTCGCGGGGCAATTCGGCTACGACGTGGCCAGCATCTTCCGCAACAGCCAGACGAATCTCAACGCCGCCGTGACCCACCTGCGGTCGGCCGTCGACGCCTCCACCGCCACCAACCGGCTGTGCCTGGTCGGTGCCGGCCCGATGGGCGTGGTGTACCGGGCGTTGCAGGGCTCGAACACCGCCGCGCGTCAGCACGTCACGCTGATCTCGCACTCGGACTGGAACAACAACCACGACGACGACGACAACAAGTGGAACCTGGCCGACATCCGCCGCGACTTCCCGCAGGTGAGGTACAAGAGGATTCCGGACCAGAACGCCGGTCTGGGCACCGGTGGCGGTGAGGAGAAGTGGGCCTGGATGGCCGGCAACTCCGACCAGCGGCTGCGATACGTGCACGACGTGGTCAACGACATCATGAACAAGAAGGGCGACATCTCCGACGCCGGGATGATATACTACCTGATCACCGGTGACGACTCCGGAAACGCCGGCAAGCTTCGTACCTTCCTGACCGCGCCCGGCGGCAGCGCTTCCCCGCAGACCGTGCAGGGCGAGTCGTTCACGTCGGGCTCGGGGGTGCAGGTGGCCGGCCACGCCGCGGCGCAGGGCGGCGCCACGGCGGGTTACCTGAACGACGGTGACTGGGCCGGCTACGCCCAGGTGTCGACGGCCGGCCGGACGCAGTTCTCCGCCCGGGTCGCCTCCGGCACGTCGGGCGGCACCATCGAGGTGCGTTCCGGCTCGCCCACGGGTGCGCTGCTCGGCTCGGTCGACGTGCCCGCCACCGGCGGCTGGACGACCTACCGGACTGTCTCGGCATCACTGTCGGGCGCCGGAACCGGTCCGCTGCACCTGGTCTTCACCGGCGGATCGGGCTTCCTCCTCGACGTGGACAGCGTCACGGTGAGCTGACCGCCCAGGGACGGTCCACCGGGTCGCGCCGGTGGTGGGTGTCACGGGCAGCCACTGCGGTGACCGTCGTCGGGGGTACGCCTACCGGGCGTGCCCCCGATTACGGCATTCAGGGCCGCAGGTTGGAGAGGAGTTCGTCGGCTGTCGTCGTCTCGTCCGCGCACAACGCCGCGTGCAGCTGCTGACGGCCTCGCCGCAGCCACGTCTTGACGGTGTTCTCGGGTACGCCCAACTCGGCCGCCACGTCACGTACCGGAAGGTCGACGACGTAATGCAGGACCAGTGCCTGGCGGTGCCGTACCGGCACCGCCCGCAGCGCCTCGGTGACCAGCAGAGCGTTGCCGTCCTCCGCCTCGTGTGCCTGACCGCCGCCGAGGCGCAGCAGGGCGGCCGCGCCGCGCAGCGCCTTGCGCCGCCGGGAGAAGGCGAGGTTGAACGCGATCCGCCGGACCCACGCCTCCGGCGCCTCGTACCCGCTGATCTTCGTCCACCGGGGCAACGCACGGGAGAACGCCTCCTGGGCAAGCTCCTCGGCGTCGTGACGGTTGCCGGTCAGCACGAACAGCTGGCCCACCAGCCGACGGTACGTCGCCAGGTAGAACTCGGTGAAATCCCGATCTGTCGACATCGGACCTCTCGACACCTGCCGCGACGCGCGCATCCCGATTCCGGCGCTTACCGTGCGGCGACCATCCGACCTGGACGCTGTCGCACTCATACGCTTAAATAACGATCGCACCGTATGTGATTAATGCGGCAGCGTCAAACGGTAGAGTGGCGACGGCTACGCCAGGGGAGATGACGGTGACTGACGGAATTTCGGGCGCGGAGGCGACGCGCGACGCGCTGCGCCGTATGGCCGGGACCGCCGCCGAGACCGCGCGTCCGCCGGATCTCGGCGACCTGCGCCACCGGGCACGCCGTCGCCGTGTCCGCGCCGCAGGCGCAGCCGGCCTGGTCGCCGTGGCGATGGTGGCCGTTCCCGTCGTCACGGCCGTGGTGGCGACCCCAGCCGGTGAGCCGCAGGTCGCCGCACCCGCGCCGACGGCTTCCACCACCGGGTCGCCCGCCGCGTCGTCGGCCCCGCCGCCCCGGCCGTCCGAGAGCCCGTCCAACGCCACGGCGAGCGCCCAGGCGACGGAGACCGGCGGCCCGGTCCAACCGGCGACCGAGCCGACCACCGGTACCCGCCGCGTGAAGCTGTTCCTGCTGCGTGAGCAGGCCGGCCAGCGCTGCCCACAGGTCGTCACGGTGACCCGGGAGGTCCCGGCCCGCGGTGTCGCCAAGGAGGCTCTGCGGGCGCTGCTCGACGGCCCCACGACGGCCGACCGCGCGGCCGGCCTGACCAGCACCTTCGACGGCGACGCCCACCGCTTCCGCTATCTCAAGCTGGAGGGGACGAACGCGCGGGCGGACTTCACCGACCTCGACGGCATCCTGGCCCCCGACGACAGCTGCGAGAAGACCAAGCTGCTGGAGCCGATGCGCCGCACCCTGGAACAGTTCGACTGGATCAAGCAGGCGCGTTTCTCCATCCGTGGCGACCAGCGCGCCTTCTACGTCGACGTGCTCCACGACCGCGTTCCGAACTGACGCTCGGCGACCTCCCGCGTTGGACCGGAAGGTCGAGCGGTGAAACCTGGCACCGGCACGCGGAGTGCCATCAGGTATGAATCCTCCACACCAGAATCAGAACCGGCCGCTCGTCGCCCTCGGCATGACCGGCCTTGCCCGGGCCTTCCGGCGACGGCTGCAGATCGCCGCGCTGATGGTGATCGCTGCCCTCGCCGGGGCGAGCGCCGGGTGCGAGCCGGGCGGCACCCGGGGGACGGCGACCCCGACGACGGCGCCGCCGGTCACCGTCTCGATCCCGACGACGTCGGCCCCGGCCCCGGTCGTCCCGGTCCCGAGCGCAACGCGGCGCACCGGCAGCGCCTCGGCCTCCAACGCGCCGAGCAAATCCTCTGCCGCCGCGACGACCAAGGCGCCCGCGACCCCACTGGTGCCGGTCACCAGTAAGAACACCGCCCAGGGGCGGCTGTACATGGTCTCCGGGCTGTCCCAGTTCGAGGCCGACCACGCGTACCGGTACCTCGCGATCGTCACCGGCACCGAGCCGGGCGTCAACGGCCATCCCGGTCTCAGCGCCAAGCAGCAGGACGCCCTCCGCGCCCAGCTCGGCTCCATCGTGGCCACGGTCTCCACCGACGACGGCGGCAGGGACCTGCTGCCCGGCGACGGCACGATCAGCTACTTCGAGATGTACACGGCGATGGCCCTCGGCTCGACGCTGTACCGCCCGTTCTTCGCCGCCGAGGCGCACATCGACGACGAGTACGGCCGCAACTGGAGCGAGAACCTCCGGAAGTTGGTCGTCGCAGCCGGTGGCATCTCGGCCGACATCGTCACGATGATGCTCGACCGGGTCGCCAACGGTCAGGAAATCGAACGTGGACACAACGGCGCCATCGAGACCTTCGGCGGGCTCGGCAAGGAGTACCAGCCGCAGCGCCTGCGCAACGACAAGGCCTTCTCACGCAGTCCCGGCCGCCTTCAGGACGTCATCGACACGCTGACGTAGAGACGGGCCCTGCCCGGCCGACGGTCTGTCCGCGGCTGGATGCAGCTCGTCGACGGACCGGGCCGGTGCGTCCGGCCGGCCCGGCCCGCGAAGGTCTACTCCGCAGCGGCGCGGAGGCCGTCGAAGATCGCGGGTGCCTGGGCACAGACCGGGTCGTACGCCTTATCGAAGTTGGCGTCGCCCTTGCCGTCGGTGTCGTAGTCGGCGATCCCGCCGCGCAGGAACACCAGGAAGGTGATCGAGTCGGAGAAGTCGGGCGTGATGCCGGCGTACTTGGCGTTCAGGTGGACGCCCAGGCCCTTCTTCGGGATGGTCACGTTGGCGTCGCACGCGCCGCGGGCGGTGTTGATCACCGGTACGCCGTGCGTGCCCGGCCCGGGATTCGTGGCGCCGCTGGTGCATTTCGTGCTGCACCTCGGCGCGGTGGCGGTCGGTGTCGCGCAGGGTGCCCTGGACGACCTGACGGCGCTGGTCGGAGACGGCCGGCAGCGCCTCTACGCGCGGCAGCCGCTGGCCGACGCCCCCGCCTTCCGGATCCAGCTCGGCCGGGCCGAGCTGCAGGTACGCGCGGCGCGGGCGCTGGTGCACAGCCTCGCCGACGAGCTCTGGACGGCGTGCGCCGAGAACCCGGCGGCGGTCGCCGCGCTGCACCCGACGATCTCGGCCAGCCTGCCCTGGGTGACCGAGCTGGCCACCGCCGCGGTGGACACCTGCTACCGGTTGGCGGGCGCCGGGGCGGCCCGAGACTTGTCGCCGATCCAGCGCCGGTTCCGCGACATCCACACCTTCGGTCAGCACGCGGCGGCGGCCGAGGGTTGGCTGGGCAACAACGGGGCGCGGCTGCTGGGACGCCCGGTGGAGCTGGCGTACTGAGTCGGTCGCCGGCATGGCTCGATCCCTCATCCCGAGCATGCTGTTGGTCCCGCCGGTGGCGATCCTCTACGGTCTGCGGTAGCGGTGGGCGGTGCGGTCCGCATCCGACCGACACCGCCGGGTGTCCGTCGCGTGGGCCGGGATGGTGGAGTCCCGGGCCACCCCGCCGACGGTCGTCGCGGCGGTCGTGTGATCCCAGCTCGTCCTCCGGGTGGTGCTGCGCCCGGCGCGGCTCCGCGCGGAGCCGCCGGCGAGCGGGCCACGCCGATCCCCACCGGAGAATCCCGTGTTCCTCAGCCCGCACGAGCAGGACCGCCTGCTCGTTCACGTCGCGGCCGACGTCGCTCGCCGCCGCGAGCGCGGCCTGCGACTCGACCATCCTGAAGCCGTCGCGATCATCACCGTCTTCCTGATCGAAGGGGTCCGCGACGGGCGGTCGGTGGTCGACCTCATGTCCGACGCTCCGACGGTGCTCGGCCGCGAGGACGTCCAGGACGGCATCCCCGAGCTGCTGAGGGAGGTGCAGGTGGAGGCGACGTTCCCGGACGGCACCAAGCTCGTGACGGTGCACCACCTGATTCCGTGATCCCCGGGAAGATCCTGCCGGCGGCCGGCCTGGTCGAGATCCACATGGGCCGGCCGGTGACCATGCCGCTTCCCGGGGGCCGACGGTCCACCGCCGGCGGTGTGCCGGGGCGTCGACAGGTGACGACACCGGCACACCGCAGGGGGCGCGCAAGGATCTGCCTCGGCTATCCGGTCATCCGGCGGTGCACGGCGCCCCGTTGAGCGTGAACGCGGCCGGGCGGGGGTTGGCGCCGCTGTAGGTGCCGTTGAAGCCGAGCCCGGTGGACGCGCCGGCCGGCAGCGAGCCGTTCCACGCGGCGTTGCTCGCCGTCACTGCGGTGCCGCTCTGCGACCAGGTGGCCGACCAGCCCTGGGTGACCCGCTGGCCGGCGTCGGGGAAGGCGAAGCGCAGCGTCCACCCGGACAGGGCGGCGGTGCCGGTGTTGCGCACGGTGACGGTGGCGCTGAAACCGCCGCCCCAGTCGTTCGTCGCGTAGCTGACCTGGCAGGCGGCCCCGCCGGACGTCGGCGTCGGCGAGGGCGTGGGGTCCACCGCCGCCTGCACCACGACCGGTGGCGAGGCCGGCGAGGTGTTACCGGCCGCGTCGGTGGCGACCACGAAGAACTGCCGCGAAACGCCGGGAACCAGCCCGGTGACCGTGACGGACGGGATGGCCGTCCGGCCGTACACCGTGTCGGACGTGCCGGCCGTCTCGTGCACGACGTACTCCCGGACCCCCACGTCGTCGGTGGACGGTGACCAGGTCAGCGTGGCGGACGTGCCGCTGACCGTGGCGCGCAGGTCGGTCGGCGCGGTCGGCGCGGTGGTGTCCGGCACCGGGTCGCCGTAGCTCAGCCCGTAGCCGTACGGGAACAGCGGGGTCTTGCCGTCGCCGTCGTTGATCGGCTGCTGGCCGACCGACCGCATCCAGGTCACCGGCAGCTTGCCGGTGGGCTGGCGCACGGCGAACAGCACGTCCGCCACGCCTTGGCCCTCGGTGCCGGGCAGCCAGGCGGCCACCAGGGCGTTCCAGTTCGGCACCTGGGCCGCGATGTCCAGCGGGCGGCCGGAGACCAGCACGACCACCACCGGCACGCCGGCCGCGCGCAGCGTGTCGATGGTGGTCAGGTCGGTGGCGTCCAGACCCATGCCGGCGGGCCGGTCCCCCTTGCCCTCGGCGTACGGCGTCTCGCCGACCACCGCGACCGCGACGTCGTAGGAGGAGTCGACGCCGCTGCCGTTGGGGCTGTAGGTCACGGTGCCGGCCGAACCCACGGTGTTCCGGATGCCCTGCAGGATCGTCGTGCCGGGGGTGGTGTTGCCGCTGCCGCCCTGCCAGCTGACGGTCCACCCGCCGCTCTGGTTGCCGATGTCGTCGGCGCTCCTGCCGGCGACGAAGATCCGGCTGTTCGTGCGCAGCGGCAGCGCGCCGCCGTTCTTCAGCAGCACCTGCGACTCGGCCACCGCCTCGCGGGCCAACTCACGGTGTGCCGCGCTGCCCAGGGTGCCCGCGTACGAGCGGTCCGCGAGGGGGCGCTCGAAGAGGCCCAGCTCGAACTTCTTGGTCAGGATCCGCCGGTTGGCGTCGTCGATGCGTGACATGGGCACCCGGCCGGCCTGCACCTCGGCGCGCAGGAGCGTGATGAAGGACCGCCAGCCGTCGGGCGCCATCACCATGTCGATGCCGGCGTTGACCGCCTGCGCCACCTCGGCGCCGGTGAAGCCGGGAGCGCCGTCGATCTGGTCGATGCCGTTCCAGTCGGAGACCACGAAGCCGGTGAAGCCCAGCTCGTTCTTCAGCAGGTCGGTGATCAGGTAGCGGTTGCCGTGCAGCTTCTGCCCGTTCCAACTGCTGTACGAGATCATGATCGAGCCCACGCCCCTGCCGATGGCCGCCACGAACGGCGGCAGGTGCACGGCGCGCAGCTCCGCCTCGGAGAGCTGGGCGTCGCCCTGGTCGGTGCCGTTCGTGGTCCCCCCGTCACCGACGTAGTGCTTGGCGGTGGCCAGCACGCTGGCCGGCCCGCCGAGCGTGGCGCCCTGGTAGCCGGTGACGATGCCGCTCATCTGCGTCGCCAACTCGGGCTTCTCGCCGAACGACTCGTAGGTGCGGCCCCAGCGGTCGTTGCGGGCCACGCAGAGGCAGGGCGAGAACGTCCAGTCCACGCCGGTGCCGGTGACCTCCTCGGCGGTCGCCCGGCCGATCCGCTCGGCCAGGTCGGGGTCGCGGGTGGCGCCCAGACCGATGTTGTGCGGGAAGATCGTCGCGCCGACCACGTTGTTGTGCCCGTGCACGGCGTCCGAGCCGTAGATCATCGGGATGCCGAGCGGCGTGGCCAGCCCGCCCCGCTGGAAGGCGTCGTACATGTCGGCCCAGCCGGCCGGGGTGTTCGGTGACGGCGCCGAGCCGCCGCCGGAGAGGATGGAGCCGAGCCGGTAGGTGGTCACGTCGGCCGGACTGACCTTGGCCCGCTCGGCCTGGGTCATCTGGCCGATCTTCTCGTCCAGCGACATTCGCGACAGCAGATCCGCCACCCGCTGCGCCACCGGCAGGGACGGATCCTGATAGGGCAGCGTCTGAGCCGCCGCGACCGGGGTCAGGGTCAGGCCGGTCGCGGCGAGCGCGACCGCCGTGGCCACGCCGACGACGGCTGTCCGGGTACGAGATGGGCGCGTGGGCCTGCGGAGCCGGATGGGCATGAGCATTCCCTTCGGGAATCGTGGTGGTGCTCCTGAGGTTGCCCTTGCCCGGACCTCGGCTCCGCTTCATGATGCCACGCCCCGCGCCCTCCTCGGAGGACGGCCGCACCAACCGGCCGACGCCTCACCGGCCGGTTAGTAGTGCCGTGACCACGAACGTAGACGGTGTGGGGGTCAGGCTGCTCGGGTGGCGGGTTGGCCCCATCGTCGTTGGCGTTCGCTGCGGATGCGGGCGCGTTCTCGGCGTTGGGCGGCCAGGACTCGGGGTGGCGGGCGTTGGCGTTGCGCCACCGTAGGTAGGCCTGCAGCCGCCGGGTCAGCGCGGGGTGGTTGGGGTGGTTGGAGCCGGCGATGACGAAGGTGCGGAGCTGCCCGAATTGGGCCTCGATCGGGTTGGCCCAGGAGGCGTAGGTCGGGGTGAAGCAGAGTTCGACCTTGTTCCGGGCCGCCCATTTGCAGATCTTGACGCCTTTGCGGACAGGTTGTCCAGGATGACGTAGATGGGCGCGCCGTCCGGGCAGCCGGTGCGGGCGTCCCACCGGCGCCCACCCGGCCCCTGCCTGCGGGCGGATCACCAGGGGCCCGAACTCGTCGAACGCGAACACCCGCTGCGGGAAGCGGCTGCTCACGTGCTCGATCCGGGCGAGCTTGACGTCCCGGTCAGGGTCGGTGGACTCCTTCCACGTCTTGGTCCGCTGGAAGGTGATCCGATGCCGGTGCAGGATCTGCCGCAGCCGCTCCCGCCCGACCCGAACCCGTCGAGTCGAGTGAACGCGCAGGTGATCGGCGAGCTTACGGATGCTCCACCGGGTGAACGGCCGCCCCAGCCTCTCGGGGCGGGTGTTGGCCGTTTCGACGATGAACTGCTCTTCGTCGCTACTGATCTGGCGGGGACGGCCACCCGCCCACTGAGGGTCCAGGCTGGCCGTCCCCAGTCGCAACGAGGCGGGCGATCGCCGGCACCGTGTTCCCGCCGGCAGACGCGAGCGCGACCATCGCCCGCCGTAGTCGGATCGCTGAGCCGGTTCCCCGGCGGGTGATTCTGAGCAGCTGCTGACCTTCCTGATCACTGAGCCTTTTCCAAGCTGATCTTGCAGCTCAGGACGGGTGCGGCAGGCCCGGTGATCGATGGATGCGAGGCTCCAGGTAGGACAGCTGTCGACCA